>NZ_SOCN01000003.1 GCF_004365095.1 Mycoplasmopsis mustelae | reverse complement strand
TTTAAAAACTTAATTAATTAAATTCAAACAATTTATTAAAATTTATTTTTGTACTCTAATTTTAGTTTTTTTTTTTTTTTCAAAGGAAAAATGAAGATTTTTTAAAATTATGGATTATTCTTACTATTTTTTCACTTTTGTTAGTCTTTAAATGTAAACTCAAAAACTACATTAATAAAAAATTAAAAATAGTGTAATTTTTTGTATTTATAAAATTTGTTAGGTTTTAAAAACCCTTTTCTATTCAAAATAAATAGAAAAAGGGCTAATTATCAGTAATGAATTTACTTTTAAAATAAGAGTTTCAATTGAAACACACTCATTAAAATCTTGTGTTTAGCTGAACAGTTAGTCATGTTTGAGTGATAAACAAAAAATGATTATTTGCATAAAGAATATAAAAAACAAAGAAGATTATCAAGATGTATCTAATAAATTAATAAGAAAATGATTCATTCGTCCAATATAATCCGAGAAAAAACGTGATTGAGAGAAAAATATTAATAACACCAGTTTTAAATTAGAAAAGCTAATTACGATGAAATTTAAATTAATTCAGTTTCTAAATATAATGAAAGTAAAATGCTTTAATTTATGTATATAATTATACTTATGAGTATTTTTAAACTAAATGCTAATTATAAACCATCAGGTGATCAACCTAAGGCTATTGATTTTTTAGTTCACGGAATAAAAGATGGATACAAAGACCAAGTTTTACACGGAGTAACTGGTTCTGGTAAAACTTTTGCTATTGCAAATGTCATTAAAAACTTTGATAAACCCACTTTAATACTTTCACATAATAAAACCTTAGCAAGTCAACTTTACTCCGAATTAAAAAACTTTTTTCCGGATAACGCAGTAGAATACTATATTTCCTATTTTGATTATTTTAGGCCTGAAGCATATAAACCTAACACCGACACTTATATAGAAAAAGATTCAAGAACTAACGAACAAATTGAAATTATGCGTTTGAGTGCGATAAATTCTTTAATAACAAGAAAAGATGTGATCGTAGTAGCTAGTGTTAGTGCAATTTATGGAGCATTGAATCCTGAAATTTATAAAGATGCATTTTATCGTTTTTATAAAGGTTTAAAAATTATTAAAAAGGATTTTATTTATAAATTAATTAAAATCCTTTATACCAGAAATGATGTCAGTACCAAAGTAGGTGAATTTTCGGTAAAAGGAGACATTATTGTAATTCGTCCTTCGGATATTGAAAAAATCGCTGTAAGAGTAAGTTTTTTTGAAGATGAAATCGAAGAAATTGCTGTGATCGATGCAATTAGTAAAAATGTGATTGAAAAAGTTAATTTATTTGTGTTAGTTCCGGGTGATGCTTATGCAACCGATGATAGTATTTATGACAAAATTATTCCGAAAATTAAGGATGAACTTCAAAATCGTTTAAAGGAACTATATGCAAAAAACAAACTCTTAGAGGCACAAAGACTACAACAAAGAGTTAGCAGCGATATCGATGAACTAACTGAATTTAAAATGTGTAAGGGAATTGAAAACTACTCAATGTATTTAGATGGTAGAAATTTTGGTGAGCGACCTTATACTTTATTGGATTATTTTCCTAAAGAATCACTAATGTTTATTGACGAATCTCATATGTCAATTCCTCAATTAGGCGGAATGTATAACGGAGATAGGTCCAGAAAATTAACATTAGTTGAATACGGCTTTCGTCTACCTTCTGCCTTAGAGAATCGGCCATTAAATTTTCCTGAAATCGAAAGTAATTTTGATTTTTTTAAAGTTTATATCTCAGCTACACCCGCAGAATACGAATTAAAAAAGTCACAAAAACAAATTACTCAAATGTTTATTAGACCCACTGGTTTAACAGACCCAAAGATTATTATCAAAAGCACCGAAAACCAAATGCAAGATATTCACGATATTATCATTAAACAACGTGAAAATGGAGAAAAAACAGTTGTAATCACAGTAACGAAAGAAAGTTCAGAAAAAATTACCGAATACTTAATTTCGTTAGGTGTAAAAGCTGCATATATTCACTCTGAATTTGAAACTTTTCAAAGAAATGAATTAATTCGCAAATTGCGCACTGGACAAGTTGAAGTTTTAATCGGGGTTAATCTGTTACGTGAAGGAATTGATATTCCAGAAGTATCGCGCGTTTTGATTTTAGACGCAGATGCACAAGGTTTCATGCGTACTGCATCATCACTAATCCAAATTGTGGGTCGGGCTTCTAGAAATGCAAACGGTCTTGCAGTCTTATATGCAGATAAAATTACACCAGCAATTAAAGAATGTATTGAGGATAATCAATTAAAACGTAAATTACAACTTCAATACAATCAAGAACATCATATTATTCCAAAAACTATTTCAAAACCAATCCCGCCTTCTTTATATGGTAATAAATTTTCAAATGCAGTTGACTTAATTTTTAAAAAGAAAAAACATAAATCTATACAAGATTTAAAAGACGAACAAAAAATTATCGACGAATTAATCATACAAATGGAACAAGCATCTAAAGAACGTGATTATGAACGCGCTATCGAAATACGCGATATGGTATTTGAATTACAAAAAGAATTAAAAAATAAAACTAATAAATAAATTTTTAAAATATAATAAATAAATCGAAAGGATATAATATTGAAAGAAAATCATAGACAGCTTGGACTAACCACAGCAGAAGCGCTATCAAGACAAAAAAAATTTGGTTTGAATAAAATTCATAGTGATCAAAAATTAAACATTTTTAAAATTTTTTTAAATCAATTCAAAGATTTTATGATTATTTTATTGCTAATTGCCGCCTTATTTAGTCTAACAGTTGCTTTTTATGAAACATTTGCTAACAAACCAGGCACACAACAAATTGTCATTAGCTTTGTAGAACCGCTGATTATTTTAATTGTTATTATATTAAATTCAATGTTGGGCACTTACCAAGAAATTAAAAGTAATCAAGCAGTTAAAGCTTTAGAAAAAAACAATGAATTAACAGCAAAAGTATATCGCGATGGAGTCTTAGTTAACATTCCGGCAACCGAATTAGTAGTTGGCGATGTCATTGTTTTAGAAGCAGGTGATTATATCAGTGCTGACGCAAAATTATTTGAAGCTTTTTCACTTAACATTGTTGAATCTGCTCTTACTGGCGAATCCTTACCAGTTTTAAAAATGGTTGGCGAAATTAATAGCAATGATAATGTTCCGTTAGCAGAAAGATTTAATCAAATTTTTGCCGGAACATACGTAAGTGGTGGTCGCGGCGTTGCAATTGTTACAGCGATTGCAAAAGAAACCGAATTAGGAAAAATTAACCAATTAATCAATGAACAACAAACACAATTAACACCATTACAAATCAAGCTCAATAAACTAAGTAAAATTTTTGGAATTTCAGGAGTAGTTTTATTAATTATTACCACTCTTATTCAAATTTTATTAAGTAATATTTTTTCTGGTCATTGAAATAACCCAGAAGTATATTCAAACGCTGTAATTATCGGAATTTCCTTAGCTGTTGCAGCAATCCCTGAGGGCTTAATTACATTTACTACTGTTTTATTAGCTATTGGCGTTTCGAGAATGACTAAAGATAATGTTATTATAAAATCATTTCCAGAAATTGAAACATTAGGTTCAACCAGTATTATTTGTTCTGACAAAACCGGGACATTAACCGAAAATAAAATGACAGTAGGGAAATTTTATGATGCCAATAACCCAAATTGTGATCTTGAAAAATCACAAGCATTAGGGGCATTAGTTGGTTGTTGCGATGCTTCAGTAACGTTAAATCCGAAAGGTAAATATATTGAAGTTGGCGATCCAACCGAAACCGGAATTCTCAGATTCGGGTTACAAAACAACAACTCTGCAGAAATGTTTTATCAAGCATTCAATAAAATTGATTCAATACCATTTGATAATGAGCGTAAAATGATGTCAATTTTAGTACGCGATAAAAATGATAATAATATTATCATCACCAAAGGTGCTCCAGATGTTATTTTTGCAAAAAGTAAAGATACAACTGACGAACATATTCATCTAAATGAAAAATGATCTCAACAATCTTATCGTGTAATTGCTGTTGCTTATAAAAACCTTGGTAAAAATATTGATAAAATAACTTTAGATGACGAAAATAACTTTAACTTTTTAGGGCTGATCGGGATGATTGACCCACCACGTAGCGGAGTTAAAGAAAGCATTGCAGAAGCTCGTTTAGCAGGCATTAAACCAATCATGATTACCGGCGATCACCTTACTACTGCAGTAGCAATTGCAAAAGATTTAGGAATTTATAAAAGCGGTGATAATGCAATTAATGGTACACAATTAGCAGCAATGACTGACGAAGAACTAAATGATGCGGTAGTTAATATCTCAGTTTATGCACGGGTAAGTCCTAATGATAAACTAAGAATTGTCAAAGCCTGACAAGCACACCATCACGTTGTCGCCATGACTGGTGATGGTGTTAATGATGCTCCCGCATTAAAAGCAAGCGATATTGGTGTAGCAATGGGGATGACTGGCACTGATGTTTCAAAACAAGCTGCTGATGTAATTTTAACTGACGATAATTTTACAACCATCGTCAAAGGAGTGCGTTCTGGTAGAGAAACCTTTGATCGCATCAAAACAGTTATATTAAATTTACTTATTTCTTCATTAACCGAAATAATTGTCATGGTGGTTGGATTATTTGTTTTATCATTTATTTTTAAAGAACAAATTAAGACATCAGAAATAGTAATTTTATCAGCATCTCAATTGTTATGAATTAACTTATTAACTCACGGTTTACCCGCAATTGCTTTAGGGATGACACCATTAGATGCAAACGTTATGCAACGACAACCATTTCATAAATCCGAAAGTATTTTTTCTCGTGGAATGGGTTGACAATTATTAATCCAAAGCTTTATTATAGCAATTGCAGGCACTTTAGCATATATTATTACGGCAGTAGTTGCTACTCAAAATAAGATTTTAGGAAAAGAATTTGTTGAACTAACTTCAACCGCAATGTTTATCACAGTCGGTGTTGCAGCAAGTATTAATTCAATTAATTTAATGTCTCAAAATTCTATTTTTAAATGCAGCATACTAAAATATAAATTAGTTTATGCAGCAAGTTCGTTTTCACTACTTTGCATTCTTTTCGTTGCCTTCGTTCCAGGTGTGCGTGAAGTGTTTAAAATGGTAAATATTAGCGAACTTGTAAAAAATGGTTTATATAGTCCTGCATTTTGAATAGCCCCAATTCTTTTAGGATTTAGTCTAACTATTTACTTAGAAATTGTGAAGCTAATCAAACATATAAAAACTAATAAAATAAAATACTTATTAAATTAAACTAATAAGTATTTTATTTTGCTGAAATTCTAAATTTATATAACTAATAAAACTTAAAAGATTTGATACAATAAGATTTATGAAAACAAGTAATTATCAAGCAATTGTAATAGGTGGTGGACACGCTGGAGTCGAAGCAATATTCGCACTCGCTAACAAAGGTCATAAAGTTGCCTTAATTTCTTTTGATTTATCTCATTTAGCAATGATGCCATGCAATCCATCAATTGGTGGCCCGGCAAAAGGAATAATTACTAGAGAAATTGATGCTTTAGGTGGAGTACAAGGTTATTTTTCTGATTTAGCAATGATTCAAATTAAAATGTTAAATGAATCAAAAGGCCCAGCAGTTCGTGCCTTACGAGCTCAAATAGATAAAGAAAAATATTCAAAGATAATTACCAAAGCATTATCAGATCATCCAAATATCACTTTAATTGAAGCGGTGGTTGAAGAAGTTTTAGTTGATGCAAACAAAACAGTAACCGGTGTGCGTTTATCGAATAATAGTATAATTAATACAAAAATGTTGGTCATTACTACCGGAACATATATGAATTCGAGAATTTTGCGCGGTGATGAGATTACTGTTTCAGGACCCGATAATCAAAAAACTACACCTAAATTAAGTTTATCACTACAAAATTTAGGACTACAACTACAAAGATTAAAAACCGGAACACCGGCTCGCGTTTATGCTGATTCAATTGATTTTTCAAAAGTTGAAAAAGAAAATTTAGAAGATACTGTAATGACTTTTTCAAATCGCTCTAATGTTAAGCTTGATAAACAAATTTCTTGTTATTTAACCTACACCAACGAAGCAACACACAAAATTATTGAAGCAAACATTAATAAATCAGCAATGTATTCAGGTTTAATTGAAGGAATTGGTCCCAGATATTGTCCAAGCATCGAAGATAAAGTTATGCGTTTTCGTGATAAAATTAGACACCAAATATTTTTTGAACCAGAAACAAATGATGGTAGCATCATTTATGTCAACGGAATGTCGACCTCGATGCCAATTGATATACAAGATAAAATGTTACGTACCATACCTGGTCTGAAAAATTGTCGAGTACAAAAATGAGGTTACGCGATTGAATATGACGCACTCAATCCATTACAAATCCAACCTTCATTAGAATCAAAAGTTATTACAAACTTATTTACTGCAGGACAAATTAACGGAACTAGCGGTTATGAAGAAGCAGCCGCACAAGGTTTAATCGCAGGTATTAATGCAGCATTAAAATTAGAAAACAAACAACCACTAATTCTACAGAGAAACGACGCTTATATTGGTGTTTTAATTGATGATTTAGTTACAAAAGGAACCCAAGAACCATATCGTATGCTCACTTCGCGTGCCGAATATCGCCTATTACTACGTAACGATAACCCTGATTTAAGATTAGCAAAATACGGCTACCAAGTTGGTTTAATTTCACAAAAGGATTATGATTTTGTCATTGTTAAATATCAAAAAATAAACGAAAAAATTCAAGAGTTAAGTAACCAATTTTTGTCATCTAAATCTCCGTTGGCTCAAAAATATGGAATCGAAAACGGCATTTCTTTACTTAAGGTTTTAGCAAGACCAGAAGTTCATGCTGAAGAAATTTTAGGCGATTTTAAATTTAAAAACGAATTAACAACCATGGTTCGCTTAGATGGTTATATTAAAAAACAAGAAACCCAGGCACAAAAAATGAGCCGTTTAGACAACTTAAAAATTCCTATTGACATTAATTATGACAATGTAATTAATTTAGCTACGGAAGCTCGCCAAAAATTAGAACAAGTGCGTCCACAAACCATTGGACAAGCATCGCGGATTTCAGGAATTAATCCGGCTGATATTCAAATGTTAATGTTTCATTTAAGTTCGCGTAAATAATGAAATTAAATATCATTGCTGTCGGTAGTTTATCAAAAGAGTATCAAGTTTTATATAACAGTTATCTAAAGAAAATTAACTTTTTTGCAAAAGTTAATTTAATTGAAATTAAAGAACAGAAAATGCCTAACATTGACCTAAAAATTAAAAAAGAGACTGAATTAATTTTGACTAAAATCCCAAAAAATTCAAAGGTTTTTTATCTTTCTACAAAAGCTCAACAATACAACTCCATAGAATTTGGTGAATTATTTGTAAATATTGATAATGTCACTTTTATAATCGGAGGTTCTAATGGTGTGGATGAAAGTTTTTTTGAAAATAAAATTAACTTTTCTAAATTGACCTTTCCACACGAATTATTCCGTATAATGTTGATAGAACAAATTTATCGTGCTTTTACTATTAAACACAATATTACATATCATAAATAATTTGAAAAATTGTAAGATAGTGTATAATAACACTTGATTAAAATAATAAATGAAAGGAGTTGTACAAGTTGTGCAACTCTTTCATATAAATGAATTAAATTAAGAGGTATGAATGGACTATAAACAGATTTTATCGCAAAATTTTAAAGATGTTATTGTTAGTGCAAAATTCATAAAAAACGACTTTGGAGAGACTTTAGAAGTTGTTACTACTTACAACGATTTAAAGGATGTGGAAACAATTTCAAAACAAATTTCAGCTTTTTTAGAAACTCAAACATGATTTACTGATGCACATAATCTAGAAGTTTTATCCAAAGGAGTAGAAACTACTTTAGATATCAACAATTTAAACGAAGTTATCGGTAAATATATACAAATTAAAACAAAAAAATCACTTTATTCACAAAATATTTTTCAAATACAATTATTAGAAGATCATCGCGAAAAACTTTTAGGGAAATGAAACCAAAAAGGACAAATTCGTAAAATTTGATTTGAAAAAAATAATATTTTATCAGCAGAATTATATATAAAATTTTAAGAAGGTAATTATGGGTAGAAAAAAGACACAAACTCAAAGCAAACAAAATATAAGCGCTGAAAATCATTCCCTTTATTTAATTACAAAAGGATTTGCTGAAAAACACCGCTTAGATTTCGATGTTATCTTAAACATTTTTGAAACTGAAACTGCAAAAACAATCCAAAAATATGTTAATCCTGAATCTGAAATTAAATTTATTGCAGACCACGAAAATCAAGTGGTTTATCCGGTTGTCTTAAACGGAACCGTAATTGATGAATCATCTGAAATAGAATTTGAGGATCCAGAAATAACAGGTGAACCAGATTTACAAAAATTAATTTATGTAAAAATCGATGAAATCAAAACCAAGAATCCTGAAATCAAAGTTGGAGACCCAATTGAAATTTATTTTGATTTTACATGATTAACTAAAAGACAAAAAGCAGCAATTAATAATGGTTTTAAAACGGAACTTAAAAGAATTGAAAAGGAACGTATTCAAGAAATCTTTAGTAATAAAATTGGAACAAAATTTTATGCAAAAGTAAAACATAAATTACAAAGAGGTAATTTAAGTGTTGAAATTTTTGATAACGATATTGCTTACAACGCTTTTTTAGCGAGTGATGAAACAAATAAATCAATAGAACTTAATCAAGGTCAAACAATTGAAGTTATCTTAAAAAGAATTAATATCGAAAGTAATATCAACACACTTGAAGTAACAATGATTGATCCTTTGCAAGTATCTGATGCTTTAAAAAAACAAATCGTAGAAATTCAATCAGGTGACATTCAAATTATTAAAATTCAACGTTCACCAGGCATCAGAAGTAAGGTTTCGGTTCGTCCAAATCCTGAAAAACATTTTAATTTTGATATCATTGGTTCAATTTTTGGTGAAGGTGCAAAACGCCTAATTGCAGTTTCGGAAACGCTTGGAGAAAAAATTGATATTATTAGATATTCAGATAAAAAAAATGAATATATTAAAAATGCATTATCACCAGCCAAAATTATTGATGTTAAAATTCATAAAGTAACTCAAAAAGCTTATGTAATTGTGCAGGACGAAGACTTGACTAACACAATCGGAAAAAGAGGAATTAATATCGAACTAGCTTCTAAACTTACCTCAACCAGAATCGAAGTTATTACAGTTGAAAAAGCTTTAAAATTAAAAATTCCATTTACTCAACCACTAAAGAAAATTGCTAACACCAAAGAAAAAAGTTTCTTTAATCAAACAAGAAATCATCATAAAAAATCTAAACCAAATAGTTATCTTAAAGATCTTAACATCTCGATGGATGAATTTGATAAAGACGTACAAGAATTTATTTCATCAATTAATATGAATTTAGATCAAAACAAAAAATCACTTTTAAATACAAAAAATAAACAAACTATCAAAACAGCACAACAACCAAGTGAATCTGTAATGGATGATTTATTTGAAAATATGGAAGAAAAATTATACGAATCCGAAGCACATTCTGATGCTTATGACTTTGTAGATGACATTAATAGTTCGTTTGATATTAATTTTGCCGCCGAAAATGAATTTGATGAATTTCAAGAAGAAACTGAAAATAAAGACAAAAAAACTCACAAAAAACGAAATATGATTAAAGAATACAAAAAAATTAAAGACTTCAAGGTTGATGATGATTTAGCAAGTTACGGCTTAGATTCAGATATCGATTTAAGTGATTTAGATGATGAATGAGAAAACTAAAAACTACACTCGAAAATGCATTGCAACCAATCAAATTTTAGATGCAAAGAAATTAACACGCATTGATTTTGATAAGAAAAAGAATCAATTAACACTAGATATAAATAAAACTTTAAAAGGGCGCGGGGCTTACTTTTTATGTAATTTAGACAATTGAAATAAAATAACAAAAACTAAGGCTTTAAATCGCACATTTCGTACTAATATAACCAAAGAAATGTATGATAATTTACAAACAGCAATTATGGAGGTGATATATGGCCAAAAAGAATAATAGAATTAGTAATGTGGATGAAATCAAACAACAACTACAAACCACTAAGACTGAAGTAAAAGACGGAATTTTTATTTTTACTGGAAAAATGACAATTGCTGATTTTGCTAAAATTACACGGATTAATAGCAATGATATTATTAAGAAATTTTTCCTTAGCGGAAAAATGTATAATGTCAATCACATTTTATCAGAAGAAGAAATTGGTGAACTTTGTTTGGAAAATGGTTTAGATTTTCAAAAAGAAACTAATGTAGATGGAAGTAACTTTTTAGATGAAATAAACTTCCAAGATAAATCTGAAGATTTAATCACCCGTAGTCCAATTATCACTATTATGGGACACGTAGATCACGGGAAAACCACTTTAATTGACAAAATTAGAAGTTCAAATATTGTTGCTACCGAATCAAGTGGAATTACTCAGCACACCGGAGCATATCAAATCAAACACAAAAATGCCAAAATTACTTTTTTAGATACTCCAGGCCATGAAGCATTTACCAAAATGCGTGCACGCGGTGCAAAAATAACTGATATTATTATTTTAGTAGTAGCTGCTGATGATGGAGTAATGCCACAAACTAAGGAAGCAATCCAACACGCAAAAGCAGCCAATGTTCCTGTTATTGTTTTTGTTAATAAAATAGATAAACCTAATAAGGATTTAAACCGTATAAAAGGTGAGTTAGCCGAAAACGAAGTGGTAATTGAAGAATATGGTGGAGATACTCAAATTGTATATGGTTCAGCTCTAAATGGAGACGGATTAAACGAACTTTTCGACGCAATCACATTATTAGCTGAAGTATTGAATTTAAAGGCCAATCCTAAAAGATATCCAATTGGAACTATTATTGAATCTAGAATTGATAAAGGATCCGGAGTTGTATCTACAATTATTGTAGAAAACGGAACTTTATATAGAGGAGATTTTTTAGTAGCCGGTTCAAAATATGGACGGATTAGATCTATTATTGATACAAATAATCATCCAATTGAAAAAGTTAATCCAGGAATGCCGGCAATTATTAATGGATTAAACTACGCTCCAGATGCTGGCGATAAATTCATTGGTTTTAGTGATGAAAAATTTGCTAAGAAGTTAGCCAACGAAAAAGCTTTTGCTGATAAAATGAATTTATTACATGATAAAAACTTAATTTTAAAAAACCACGAGGGCAAAAAAGTAATTAATGTCATCATTAAATCAGATGTTCACGGAACAGCCGAAGCAATCAAAGGCCAAATTAATCACCTAGAAAACGATGAAGCAGTAATTAAAGTTATTGCAGCATCTGCTGGTTATATTAGTGGAAACGATTTACTTTTAGCTCAAGCTTCAAATGCTACTATTTTCGTCTTTAATCTCAAAACACCTGCAAATATAAAGCAAAATGCACAATCACAAAAAATTAATATCATTGAACATAATGTAATTTATAAAATTATTGAAGATTGCCAGATTATGTTAGATGAGCAAAAGGCACCGGTATATGAAGACCGCAAGATTGGTGAAGCACACGTTTTAAAAGTATTCTTTTACTCAAAAGTAGGAAGTATTGCGGGATGTATGCAAGATTCTGGTGTTGTAAAGGAAAAATGTAAAGTGAAAGTATACCGTAAAACCAAACTAATCCATGAAGGAGAACTTGAAAGTTTAAGACGCGAACTAAATGATGTCAAAGAAGTTGTAAAAGGCAAAGATTTTGGTACTCATATTAAAAACTTCAACGACATTCAATTAGACGATGTTTTAGAATTTTATGAAGAAGTAAGAATAAATTAACAAAAACTATATTAAATTAAGTAACTAAACACTCATCAGAAAACTGATTTTTAGTTATTGATATATTCCCAAGTTTTATTTATTAAAATTTCTAAGTTTAAAAAACTTAGAGAGAAAAATAACGCAATAGCTGCTTTATAGAAAATTTTCAAAATCGTAATTGGCGAGTTAGTTAAATAATATAAAAAAACAACAAATGTAAGGTTTGCTGTTTTTTATATTTCATCTTCTTCGTCTAAGTTATCATCAATACTTACATCACCAAAGATTTCACCTTTTAAATCATCTAAAAGTTTTTGTTGTTTTAATTTACTGCTTGAACGCGTCTTTTTAACGGGAGCAGAAATATCACTCTTAATATTTGGTAATGTTTCTTCTGTGCGTTGTTTACTTGTTATAAAATTAATTTTACATTCTAAAAACTCTGTTTCAGGTTCTTCGTTATTAAAAATAATCGTTGGTATAATAATCGGGTTTCTACGTTTTTCCTTATAAAATAGATTTAATAATCGATCGATAATAATATTTTCTAATTCTGCTACACTTCATTCTTTGTTATTTTTGATTGAATGCAATACCGCACCATGTGCAACCCTACGTGCTTCATCAACTAACTCACGTGATGTTTTTACAAAGAAACTTCCCCTGGTAATAATTTGAGGTCTACCAATAATCATATTTTTTTCTTTGTCTATTAAAAAGACAATGTTTACAAAGCCAGATTCTTTAAGCAATTCTCTTTGTTTAATAATATTAGCATTTAAGGTTAAAACTTTATTTCCATCAATATAAACCGGACCAAAATCTATTTGTTGTGGTGTTTTATAAATAGTTTCATTAAACATTTCATATACTTCACCTTTTTGTAAAATTAAAACATTCTCTGGTTTAACTCCGTTATCAATTGCCGTTTGTCCGTGCACTACGCACATACGGTATTCACCGTGATAAGGTAAAAAGTATTTTGGCTTTGTCAATCTAAAAATCTTATCATGCTCTCATTTATAAGCATGTCCTGATGTATGTAAATAACCATCAACACCATTTTCTTTAATAATAGCACCTAATTTATATAAACGATTAATTAATAATTCCACAATCATACGATTGCCTGGAATCGGACTAGAAGAAAAAATAACGACATCCCCTTTAGTTATTTTAATTGTTGCATGTTTGTTATAACTCATACGAGATAATGCAGCCAGTTGTTCACCTTGAGATCCGGTAGTTAAAATTACTAAGTCTTTATCAGGAACATTATTAAGTTGTTTTTTGTCTATTAAAACATCATCTCCTACTTTTATATATCCTAATTTACGACCTATTTTAACACCTTGTATCATCGAACGACCAAAAGTAATAACTTTTTTGCCCAATTTAGCAGCTAATTCAATAATTACTTTTACCCTTGTTAAATTTGAAGCAAAAGTTGTAACAATTATTTTTTGTTTTGCTTCTAACATGATTTTTTCAATATCAGTTAAAATATCACTTTCTGAAGGCGAATGATTTGGACGCATTGCATTAGTCGAATCTGATAACAATGCTGTTAAGCCTTGTTTTCCAATTTCGTCTAAACGTGCAAAATCTGTGTAATTACCAATTGGAGTATAATCAAAACGAAAATCACCAGTACACATTATAGAACCATTAGGTGTGGTAATTCTGATTCCAAAAGCATCAGGAATTGAGTGTTGTGCTGTTCAAAAATCAACCTTGCAACCACCCTCAAATTCGTAAACATCATTTTTATTGATCTCTATAAATTCAATGTTTTTAGTAATTTTATGTTCTTCGAATTTTAGTTTGAGATATTGAATTGCAATTCTCGGAGCAAAGATCTTATTTAATTTTGTTTGTTTTAATAAATAAACGACACCACCAATATGATCTTCATGTCCGTGTGTGATAAAAATACCCTCAATTTTTTTATTTGGTTGTTTAAGATAATCATATCTTGGAACAATTCCCTTAATACCTGTATTATATGTATCACCGAATTTAATTCCAGAATCTATTATAAAAATGCGATCATTATGGTCTATAAGCAAGGTAGATTTACCAATTTCTAATAAACCACCTAAGCCAATAATTTTTGTAGGAATATTATTTGAACTCATTAAGTCTCCTAACTTAAATTTTAAATATATAAGTAAAAAGTAAATAAATTTAAGAACTTCTTAAATTTTAAAAATAATTAAATTAATAATGAATATTAAGGTTTAAGAATGGCTCTGTATTTATTTAATTTTATATCATTTTTATAATGTTTTAAAATATTTAATTTTATTTTTTTAATATGATTTAAAAGGTGATTTGAGATTAAAAAATTATTAGATTTTATATATATTATTCTATGAATAATATATAATAATCAAATATGAAAAACAAAAATATTTTAATTCAAAAAATCGCTATAAAAAGCATTTTAAGCAATTTTACTGATTTAGAATATCCTTCACTTTCTCATAGTATAGAAGAATACTGTGAGAATCTTTTCGATACCGTCTCCCTGTAGAAAATAAAATAACATTTATTTATTTTCGAAAGGAGAAACAATGCTCACTAATGATAAAAGTAAGCCAAAAAAAGATAAACAAAATATTATTCAACTTAGAGAAGTTGTTAAAGAATTTGATGATAAAACCGTTTTACATAAAATTAACTTAGAAATTAAACGTGGCGAATTTGTTACTTTATTAGGGCCGTCTGGTTCTGGTAAAACTACTATATTACGTTTGATTGGTGGTTTTGAATGAGCAACCCGTGGGGAAATTTTATTTAATGGTCATGATATTAAAGATTTATCACCACATAAAAGAAATGTGTCAACCATTTTCCAAGATTACGCACTATTTCCACATCTTAATGTAGAGGGTAATATTTCTTATGGACTTAAACTTAAAAGAGTTAATAAACAAGAAGTAAATGAAAAATACATTCATCTTTTAGAGCATAAAATTAAAAAATGAACTCAAAAAGCTGAGCAAAAAATGCAACAATTAGATCAAATTCAAGAGCAATATATACAAGAACTTAAAACCATTACTCCAGGAACATATCAATACAAAAAAAGACAAAATTGACTAGATGATTCGGATTTTAAGTATTCATATTGAGAAAACTACGTAAGACAAAATACAGAAGCTTTTCAAAACAGATATTTTAAGCGCAAGATGACTTCACAAGAAATGAGAGAAAAAATCCAAAAAATCATTGATTTAGTTGGTTTAAAAGGAAATGAAACCAAAACAATTACTGAACTATCAGGTGGAATGAAGCAACGTGTTGCTCTAGCGCGTAGTTTAGTAATTGAACCCGAAATTTTATTACTTGATGAACCACTTAGTGCCTTAGATGCTAAAATCCGTAAAAAAATGCAAGTCTTATTAAGAAGTGTGCAACAAGAATTAGGACTAACTTTCATCTTTGTAACACATGATCAGGATGAAGCCTTAGAACTTTCAGACCGTATCGCAGTTATGCGTGACGGAATAATTGAACAATATGATACCCCAAAAAACATTTATGACTATCCTGTCAATATTTGAGTTGCAAAATTTGTTGGCGATTCTAATATTTATGATGCTAAATTCACTGCTAATGGTTATGTAAAATTACTCGGTAAAGAATTTAAAACCATTCATGAACTTAACGAATTCTCAGCTAACGAAACTCTAGATGCTTTAATTCGTCCCGAGGATATCGACATTACAAATAATCCAACTTCTTTGAACGGAAAAATCGTAGGTTGAGTGAAAGAAACTTCATACCGCGGAAGTTACTACTACTTAGAAATCCAAACTGAAGATGAAGAAACAATTTACGTTGAAACATCTAAGAAATTTGACTTAGATGAAAAAGTATTTTTAAGTTGAACAATTGATTCAATACACTTAATGAAAAAAGATCCAAAGTGAGACTACACTTCTAATGTCTTCAAAAATTAAAGCATTATTTAAATTCGACAAAAAAGCGTGATTATTTCTTCCTTATCTTTTTATTGCGATTTTCTTAATTTTACTTCCGGTATTAATGATTATAATAAGTGCTTTTACATCAACCAACGCTTTCGAATTTGATCCATGAGTTTTAGTTAAACAACCAAACACATGAAACATTATCGGCAGATCCCTTTGAATCGGTTTGGTTTCTGCGGTTTTATGTTTATTAATTGGATTTCCATATGCATACTTCGTATCTACCTCTAAATCAAAAATCTTTAAACTTTTTGCATTAAGTTTAATTATTAGTCCAATGGCAATTTTTACCATTGCTAGAATCTATTCAATCAAAGGGTTAGCTTTAGCAATTTTTCATAACAATCCAAAGACTTTAAACAATGAATTATTCATCATTTTCGGTTTAACTTATCTAAATTTACCTTTAATGATTTTGCCTTTATATACCGTGTTCAAAGATATGCCAAAAAACATTATTGAAGCAAGTAATGATTTAGGTTACAACAACGTTCAAACTATGTTTAAAGTAATTGTCCCTTATGGTACCAAAGCGATTTTAAGTGGTTTAGCAATGATTTTTTTAGCTTCAGCAACAACTTTCGTGGTGTCTGCAAAACTTTTACCCGACGGATCGCAAAAACAACTTATCGGTGATTTAATTAACTCTAAATTAAATCCAGGAAACAAATACGATTTAAGTAGTGGTTCAGCTTTAGTTATTGTTGTGTCAGCAATTTTTATCGGTGTCTATTCATTATTTTTATTAGTTCCAAAACTTATTTTTAAACTAAAAAAGGGGGCTCATTATGAGTAAATTATCATCCTTTTTTAGAAAGACATATATTTATATTATTTTAAGCATTGTCTATGTTCCATTATTCTTCGGAGTCATATTTAGTTTCAATAGTCCTACTCCAAAAGGCGAATTTAATCCGACTTGAACTAGTGGGACAGGGGAAAATTGAGTATCATTATTCAAATCAGGCAGAGGCTTAGCGTTAGTTAACACTATTTTATTAGCTATTATTGTAAGTACATTAGTTGTTATCATTAGTTTAATAACTGTATACGCTTTATATCGTTCTAAAAATAAATTAATGCGCTCCTCATTAACTGCTACTTCTAACATACCATTAATTAATCCGGATAATATTACTGCCTTAGGTTTGGTATTAGTTTTTAGTTTATTTTTTGGAATCATTGCGGTAGATCGCGAAGGTTTTGGAAGACTTATTATCGGACATACAATTATGGCATTACCTTACGGAATTTCATTAATGCTACCTAGAAGTGAAAAATTTAATAATAACTTTTTTGAAGCTTCGCAAGATTTAGGTTTTTCAAAAATTCGAGCATGATTTAAAACCTACTTAGTTCATATGATTCCATCTATTATTACAGTTATTGTGGTTACATCAGTATTAAGTTTTGATGATTTTATTATCGCAAGAACAACTTCAAATGCAACAACCTTGGGAACTAAACTTTATGAAGGTGCATTTGAACCTTGAGGTTTAGTAATTGGATCAATTATCCTTTTTATGACCTTAATTAGTAATGTTGGATATGCATTATATAAAGCAAAGAAAAAATAATGAAACATAAAACAACCAAAGTTATTTTAACCACAGCAACTTTAGCAGCAACAACAGCTATAATTACTTCGACAGCGGCCCTAAAAACTACCAACCATTTCAAACCAAGTTTCTTTAATTATAAAGCTTATATGTCAGAATATAATATCAACCAACTCTCAGAGGCATTTGATTATAAAGAATTTGACGAGATCAATCAATTTAGCAATGCGCTTAGAAACAATAAAACAGTTGCAGGAATAGGTTCGGAATTTTTAACAGTAGAACTAATTAAAAATAATTTAATTTCAAAATTAGATTACTCAATTTTATTTAACCTCCCTGAACTTAAAATTTATACTCAATATGACAGTCTTAAAAATCAACTTCTAAAATTAACTCAATTAAAAGCCAACAAATCTAATGAAGTATCAGATTTACAACTTACAAAAGTAAGTACAGAATTTCAAAAAGCAGCAGCGGCACGTAATGAAATTCGCAATTATGTCAAGCTAACGATGCGTTCTGAAGTATGAAAACACCTCGCAAAGTATCAAATCGGTAACGATAATGAACTATGAGAATATTTTTATCCATATTATTCGCAAGACATGGCAATCGCTTATAACATTCACAAAATAGATATTACAAAACTACCTAAATACAAAAATAATAAAGCATATGAAGATTTTATAAACGATGACGAAAGTATTAATTTTGAAAAATATTTTGACAAATATCGTGATAATTTTATCGGTGGTAATTCAAAAAGTCAACAAATAACTAATCCATATGCAATTATCAATGTTTTAAAAACTCTAAGTGCAAATGGTTTTGATAAGTGACTTATAACCGATGCAGTTAGAGATAATATGCTTTATGGTTCATCATATTGACCAAGCGGTCCGAACGGACAACGTACAGACACTAATTTTAGTGGTGCAGTTGATTTGGATGAAAGCAACAAAAACAACAAAACATATAAAATTCTAATTGATGCATTTGCAGATTTAATCAAAGATGGAACAGGTTATGATGTTCGTAATTCACAACACATCACTCTAAAAGGAGATGGTTTAGAAATTGTAAATGAATTGATCAATCCCAAAAGACCAGATGTTAATGCGGCGATTATGTACAACGGAGACGTAATTGATGCATATTATGCTAAAGATAACTTCAAAACCGGAGTAACTGACGATGAAATTCGTGCTGTAAAACCAAGTCAAAACATTTTATTAGTTGATGGTTTAGTGATTACTTCTAAATTAGAAGAATCTCAAAGAAATTATTATTTAAACATCATCTCACAAGGCCATTTTTCATATCTCAAAGATATTATTACTAGATATAAAAATTTAAAAGCTCAAAATTTAATTCCAGATTTATCTAATAGCGTTAATAACCAAATAAAATTACAAAAGATTCAAAATATCATCACAGAAGACTATGTGATGAACGTTTGAAAAGATTTAAAGAAAAAAGAATTTAGCGAATATAATCAATCGCACAAAAATGAAATTTTTGGTTTTAACATCAATGATTATCAAACATTTATTAATGATATAGCTAAAATTATTGATTTAAGCATCCCAACCAACAAACAAAAATTTAATGAATTTTATAAAACTAGAAATTTATATCAAAATAACTTATCAAATAACGAAAATGAAGATATTTCACAACAACGCATCAATTATGCACCACATTTAATTGAGAAATATTTACGCCAAAACCACGCATTATTTATAGATAACCTTTTGAAATTGTTTAAAGATAATATCAAAATCAAAAACGAACATGTTATATTAAATCTTACCATTGAAAACATCAATAACTTTCTTAAAGAAAAAACAAGCTCACAGTTTGAAAACATTCTTGCTTGAATATTAAGTTCTAATTTACAAACTCTAAAAGACAATTACCCGGATTCAGTCAATGAATTAAACAATGATGAAAATCCATTATTTAGTTGATTAGCAAACTCGATCACATATATCAATTTAGGGAATGAAGATTTTTTAGAAGATTATCCAAACTTAAATAATTTTGCTTTTATTAACTATACACCTTCATCAATTACAGATTATGAAATTGTTTTTAGATATTACTTTTTAGATAAATTTGATGGACAAGATCAAACTGCAATTAATATGTATGAAATTATTGATAACAGTAATACAATACACGAAACAATACAACCAGTTGATGATAAAACTTTAAGTCTTATAACTACTTATTATTTCAATAAAGTTAAGTCATAAAATCAAAACAAAAACTACTAAATTTAAGCCTTTTAAATTTTGTGGTTTTTGGTTTTTTTAATTTAAAAAACTTTTTTTGCTATAAGATAGACAAATAAAAATCATACACTCAGAATAACAAGATCACAAAATAAGATAAAATTTATATTGTAATATTATATTTAACAATAAGATTACTTAAATAACTTAACATTTATAAACGATGAGTTTGGATTCGCTTGGGTGTGCTAACTATAATTTCAGTGCTAGGCGTCAGAAAAACTCATTTAGATTAAAACAAACTAAAAGGAAAATATGTCAACAGAAAACAAAAAAACAGAAAAGGTTGAAACAAAACAACCAAAAGAAAATAAGGAAGCTAAAAATCCAATTGTTTCAAGAACTAAATTGTTAGAAGCAGGTGCTTATTTTGGACACAAAAGCCATGCATGAAATCCTAAAATGAAAGAATATCTTGTGCCAAACAAAAAAAATAAAGGCGCACACATTATAGATATTTTTAAAACTCAAAAATATTTGGAATTTGCTTATTCTCTAATAAATTCATTAGCAGCAAAAAATGCTAAATTTATTTTTGTAGGAACCAAAAAACAAGCTCGCGAAGCAGTTAAAAATGCTGCCGAGAGAACAAATTCATTCTTTGTAACTGAAAGATGGTTAGGTGGAACCCTAACTAACCACGAAACCATTATGAAACGTGTTTCAAAAATGGAAAAATTAGAAGCAAAACACGCAACCAACTTTAAAGGATACACCAAAAAAGAAGCATTAGAATTCAAAAAAGAATTAGACAAATTACACAGAAACCTTAATGGAATTCGTACAATGAAATACTTACCAAACGTAATGATTGTAGCAGATCCATTACATGATGAAATTGCTGTTAAAGAAGCAAAAAGAAAAGGAATTAAAGTTATCTCATTATTAGATTCAAACGCAAATCCAGATTCAGTAGACTTTGGAATTCCTGCAAATGATGATTCTTCTAAATCGATCGCTTTAATTATGACCATTTTGGCTGACGCAATTACAAAAGCTAAAGGCGGAGAACAATTATTTGCTTACCAAGATGATGAAAAAGTAGTATTACCAAAATTTCAATCAAAAAACACAACTACACAAAATGAATAATTAAGGAGAAAAATGTCTGTAAATAAATTAGAATTGATTAAAGAATTGAGACAAAGAACTAATTCGGCTTTAATCGATGTAAAAAAAGCTTTAGAAGCTACTAATTATGATATCGAAGCCGCAATTAATTGACTAAAAGAAAACGGAATTGTTAAGGCCGCTAAAAAAGCCGGGAGAATCGCTGCGGAAGGTGCAGTATTCGCTGTTGGTAACAATGAAACAGCAGTTTTAATAGAAATTAATTCTGAAACTGATTTCGTTGCTAAAAACGAAAAATTCTTATCATTAGTTAAAAAGGTTGCAACCGCTATCTTTAAAGCTAAAGCGAAAACACTAGAAGAAGCTTTAGTAGTAGTTTTAGAAAACAAACAAACAGTAGAACAAGAACTTCTACAAGCAACCTCAGTAATTGGTGAAAAAATCTCATTACGTCGTGTAAAAAGAGTATCAGCAAAATCAGACGAAAGTCTTGGAGTTTATGTTCACGTAAACAATCAAGTTGCTGCAATTGTAAAAATCAAAGGGAGTCATTCCGATATTGCTAAAAACGTTGCAATGCATGTTTCAGCAATGAACCCAGAAGTTGCGCTTGTTTCAGATTTAAGTGTAGAACGTTTAGAAAAACTTAAATTAAGTTTTGAAAAACCGGTAGGATTTGATTCAAAACCAGCTAAAATTCAAGAAAAAATTCAAGAAGGATGACTCAGTAAACAACTCTCAGAATTTGTCTTAGAAAAACAACCTTTCGTTATGGACGACAGTATAACAGTGGCGCATTACCTTAAAAATTGTCAATGTGAGTTAGTGTCTGCTATAAGATTTGAAGTTGGCGAAGGTATTGAAAAAACACAATCAGATTTCGCGGCAGAAGTCGCAGATATGTTAAAACACTAATTCAAAATTATTATTAAAATTATTAATTTAAAAAAGGAAAATACAATATAAATGAAATTTAAAATTAAAAAACACATTATTATTCCTACAACAACCACTATCATTAGTTTACCTACATTGATAGCCGTTGCTTGTGCCCCAAATCAACATCAGCAGCAAGACTCAGAACAAAATAAAGAAAGACAAGCAAAAACCAACGCTATCAATAGCGTTTTAGAAAAAGTTAATCTATATTATAATCAACCACAATTTTATTTAGAACAAAAAGCTCAATTTGATTTACTTAAAAAGAAAAAACATCTGACTGCATTAGATTTAGAAAATTTTTATAATAAGCTATTACAAAAACTATTTAAATTAGATTCAGATGATATTCTTGCTAAATTAAATAAAATTGCTCAATTACAAACATCAGTTGAAAAATTACAAAATGAAATTAAAAATCTACCTAAAAGCAATCAAACTACCTCAGATGATCAAAAAAATTCAAATATTCAACAACCAACTATTAGTCAAAATCAACAAGGTGATTCAACCACTACACAGTTAACAATAAAAGAACAAAAAATCCAAGAATTACAAAAACAAATTGGGGCACTTAAAAAGAATTTCTTACCAAGAACAATTTCTGGTAAACACGGTTATAATAGACTTTTAGAAATAGAATCTCAATATTTAAATAAATTATTATCTATATTGCAAAGTTTAGATCAAACACCAGCAAGCATTATTTCCCAAGTTAATACTCTTTCATCATTTGTTGAAAGAAAAATTAAAATTGAAGATTCCATTACCGAAACAGTTAAGGATTTGGATAAATATCAAAATGTTGTTTTAAGCGAAATCAAAAGATTTAATTTATTAAAGAACGCTTTTGATGGGATTATACTTGGCTTTAATAAAACAATAAACATAGACGATGAATCCGAACCCTTTATGAATCTACTATTTGAATGAAGAATTGCAGATTTACAAGGCCTAAAAAATGCAGTTTCTAATGCTCAAGCATCTAGTTTTGGTAGTGATGCAAGTAAACAAGAACAAACAAAAACCAGTTTAATTGCTGAACTTGATAAAATATTAAGTGCATATCAAAACGCTAAAACTAACTCAAAGAATTTTTTAGAACAACTCATCAATTACAATAACGTTGAATCAGGATATTGAGACAAATTTATTGAAAACAAAAATTCTAAAGTCACAGCAGAAGGGGTATCAGTAGATACCACTATATGACACGTAAAATATGTAATAAGTAAGTTTCCTTTATCGACCAGAATCACAGATGAACAATTTATTAAAGAAGTAAAACCTATTACAAGTAAAATCTTTGATGAATATAAAAAATACTACCAATCTCTCGGTAAAAACTTTGATAGTGTTTTTTATAGAAAACTAAACAAACCTTTTTTTGATATTGTATACAATCTCACTAAATTTCAATATTTAACTATTGAAAATACTAAACACGGATTCTTAGGTTTATTTCAAGATTATGAAAATCAGTTAAAAACCAAATTCACCCTAACTACTCAAAAAATGCAGGAAGACAAAACAAAAGTAGTTGAAAAAAACAACAAAATAAAAACAGAAATCGATGCTGCAATCACCAAATTAAATAATATGAAAAGCACCGATTCATCAACAGATACAGTTAAAAATCAAAAAATAGAACAATTAGTTTCTAGATTTAACACCGAATATAACTCTGTAAAAGACGATGATGAATCTGACATTTTAAAAGCATTTAATAAATATTTAAAACTTAGAATGTTACAAGAAAAATTAAAATTCTTAGAGCAAAGTTTTTTGTATTGAGAAAAATTAGGTTTAGACCCGCACTCTAGTGAGCTAGAAACTTTATTAGGATATACTAAGGATAACGGAAAATATCAAACTCAAATCAATGATGCCAAGGCTAATGTTGCTAAATATACAAAAAATAAAGAAAAAGTTACACAATGATTATCAAAGATTCCTAGCGATTATGCTTCGGATGAAACAGTTTCAAATAAAAAGCAATATATTGCAACAAACACAAACGCATTAAAAGAAATGTTAGATATGGTAGCCACTTCTATAGCTGAAAATGGCGAATTTAATAGTGACGACCAAATAAAAACTGAATTAGCTAAATTTTCACCTGAATTAAAAAACAAACTAAACGAACTACAAACCGGTTCAATTAGTGATACTGATTTTAATGCAAAGTTCAATGAATTGAAAACTTTATTAACTACCACTAAAAATGCTTTAAATACTGTTACTTCAAAATTAGATGAATACATTACTGATGAAAATTCAAGTATAACTACTTTCCAAAACAAAATTCAAAAAGCACAAAAATTAAGTTATTATGTGCCGGCCCAAGAATTATTAGCATCAATTCGCGAATGAAACATAAACGATTTAAGTAAATGAACCAATAATTTATCTTTAAGTAAATCTAATCCTGATACAGAAGCATATAATACAACTTCTGCTGTTGTTTCTAACTTAGTTAAAACTGAAAAAAATATTGCTATTACTAATTTTAACGACAAAGACATTTCAAGTGCAAACGAATCTACTACATTAGATAAAGAAGCATATAAAAAAGAATTTTTAGAGTTAGAAAAAGCATATTTTGAAGCCTCACAAGCGGCTTTAGACGCTATTGATACAAACGCCAACGATGTTGATGTTAAGAAAACAGCATTAAAACAAGCTAGAGATGCATATTATGCTAAATTAAACAATTCAAATGTTATTATAGAAAAAGGTTCTTTCTTAAAATACAACAATAGCATATACCAAGAAAATAATGACGGAAATACTAGCTCATTCACTCCATATGATTTAGCTAATATTTATGCTACATTTAAGGCTTCAGAAAAAGTTCTTAAAGAGTTAATTGACGAATATTTATAAAATAATAAAACTTCAATATCAATAATTGAAGTTTTATTTATATCCAAATTTAGATAAATATGTATCTGAATCATTTCATTTTTTAGCTACTTTAACTTTTAAAGTTAGTGTAACTGCTACACCAAGCTGATGTGCAATTTTTAAACGAGAATTTTTACCAATCAACTTAATCATTGAAGCATTTTTACCAATTAACATTCCTTTTTGAGAATCTTTTTTAACATAGATAATCGCATCAATATAAATATGTTCTGAATTTTCTTCATTAAATTCATTAATTTCCACTACAATTGAATGTGGAAGTTCATCATATAATTGATTAATTGCTGCTTCTCTAATTATTTCTTTTGCTATAAAACGCATTGATTTATCAGTAATATATTCAGGATCGTATTGTGCTTGTCCTTGATATGCATAAGTTTTAATAACATCTATTAAAGCATTAATTGAATTTGTATTCTTAATAGATGTTGAGAGAATATGACTAAAATTATACTCTTGTAATTGCGCTATTTTTTGAGTAATTAATTCGGGACTCCCTTTAATTTTATCGATTTTAGAAATTAATGCAATTTTATTTTGTCTATCTTTTATTTTTTCTAAAATCATCTTATCGCCTGGCCCAATTTTTTCGTCCGATGGAGATAAAAAAATTAACACATCAATATCATCCAAAGATGAATATGCACTTTTATTTAACGCTTCACCTAGTTTATTTTCAGGTTTATGAATTCCTGGCGTGTCTATAAAAATTATTTGAAACTCTTCGTCTGTGTAAATGCCTACAATCTGATCTCTAGTTGTTTGTGCTGTATCAGTTACGATAGCTACATCATAACCAATAATAGCGTTTAGCAAACTACTTTTACCAACATTAGGACGACCGAGGATACTTACAAAACAAATTTTCATTATTTAATACTTTCCGGAACTATAGGAAAAGGACAAAGTTCTGACAATTTATTAATACGAACCGATTTTGCGTCGTTACTATATTGATATACTAGCGCATCGGTAGGCATAAATTCCGTCATTACCTGACGGCAACCAGCACACGGACTAACAATAGATGCACCACTAGAGATAATGTGAATTTCTCTAAACTCACCAACTTTACCACCTAAAGCGACAGAACCAAATAATGCGCTTCTCTCAGCACACAAACCAGATGGATAAGCAGCATTTTCTACATTAACTCCTGGCCATTGTCTACCATCTTTATCTATTGCAATTGCCGCAACATGAAATTTAGAATACGGACAATATGATTTATTTAACAAATTCCTTAATTCATTGATATCAATTTTCATTATTTCTCCCTCGAAATTTTTAATGGATTAAAAATTTTATCTACAATAGCATCCATTTGAATTTTTTCTGCTTCTATTTCATGATCATAACCTTGTAGATGAACTAAACCATGAGTAAATAAATAACAAAATTCTCTACGAATCGAATGATTAAAATCTTTGGCTTGTTGTAGCATTTTGTCTCAACAAATTACTAATTCACCCAAAAAATACATTGGTAATTTTTGATATAAATCTTTTTGGTCAAAACCAAAAGATAAAATATCAGTAACACAATCTTTACCACGATGTAAATAATTTAACTGTTTTATTTTGTTTTTAGAAACAAAGCTAACATCTAAAATAATCGTTTTTTTTGGACTAATTTTAAAATATTTAGCAAAATTTTGTAAAATTTCATTCATTTCTTTTTCAAAAAAAACAACCTTCTTTGACCGATTCGAAACGTTTAATTCAATGTTATAATTTAACATTTTATAATTATACCATTATCTAAACAACCTGACTATTCAATCAAAAAGATATTGATATATTAATGTTCTATTTTTTATTAATTTTACTGATATAAATTCTAAGTTATGATTAATTAAATAGCTTTCTAAGTCTTTATTAGAAATTATAATCTCATTATTTTCACCAACTTCATGTATTTTTATAATGTATTGATAAAACTTTTCCTTATCAATGAATTCTATTTGATAATTAGATTTTTGAAGTTCAGCATATGTAATATTTTTAAGCCTAAGTGTGTTATCATTAAATTTAATAATAACAATTTTATAATTCACAATATAGGTATTTAAAATCAAATATATAAAGTATACAAATAACAATATTAAGCAGAGTAATAATAAGTATTCAAAAAAATTAATTTTGAACTTTTTCAATTTGTATTACCTCAGCATTGTTAAATATATACTTATGATTATGACTGATTTCTAAAACAATTTTATCTTTTAAAAGATCATAAATAATTATTTTTAATATTTTAAAAATTTCTTCAGAAAGCGATTCAAACGCTTCATCTAACATTATTACATCATAATCATTTAAAAATAATCTTAGAATTTTTATAATTTGCAATTGTCCACTAGATAATGAATTAATATTAGTATTTTTTATATCATTTAATGATGCTGCCTCTAAAATAGAGTGGAGTTTAAATTTCAACATAATTTGCTGAAAAATTTGTATGTCTTTTATCATTAAATATTCAGCAATTGACATATCTAATTTTTCTGCCTTATCGCCAATATAATAAATTTTCTCACGAATATTAAAATTTTTATGTAGATTCATTGGTACATCATTTATTAAAATTTCTCCAAAATCATTTTGATATTTGCCGCTCAAAATATTACATAACGTAGTCTTACCACACCCATTATTACCGCTGATAATATGTTTATTATTTAAAATCATTCTTGGAATATTAATAGTATTAAAATTAGGATCATTATGATAAGAAAAAGAAACATATGAAAGTTGAATCTTAGTTATTTTATCTAAATATAGATCCAAATTTTC
Organism: Mycoplasmopsis mustelae; assembly: GCF_004365095.1. Lineage (NCBI taxonomy): Bacteria > Bacillati > Mycoplasmatota > Mycoplasmoidales > Metamycoplasmataceae > Mycoplasmopsis > Mycoplasmopsis mustelae. Next base: position 48,933 of record NZ_SOCN01000003.1, on the reverse strand, counting down.
TTGCTTACTTGGTGCATTAAATATTTTTAACAATGATGTTACGATCCGATAATCTTTATACATTTTAAATGCTTCTGGAATGAATTTTAATGGTTTAATAAACAAATTAGACGCAGTAATAAAGAAAAGTAGTTGATAAATTTGCAAATTATTATTTCACACTTGGTAAGCACCATAAATCAAAATGCAAAAAGGATAAAAAACATCCAAAAAGAGCTCAAAATAATTAAAATTTTGCATTTGTATATTAAAACTAGAATTCATTAATATATGGTTAGTATAATTATTCAATAAATTACTCTGTAAAAAATTGATTAAGTTTGATTCAAAGTTATTTTTCAATAAATTTATATAGTTATCCATATCCTTGTCGCGCTGTTGTGCATCATTAATTATGATGTTTTTATATTTGTTATACCATTGAATAAAAATAAATGAAAATAGCGATGTTATAATACCAAAACAAGCAACTATTATTAAAAGCTGCTTGTTAATGCTTAAAATAATTATTAATGCAAGAATTAAACTAATTAAATTTACTATAATTTTCGATAAAAAAGTTTGTTTATACACTAAATAATTACTTAATGAATTAATGCGATTTTTAATTTCTATACTATTGAGTTTATTAATTAATTTAATATTTTCACTAATTCATGTTTGAATTAAGGATTGAAATTTTTGATTATATTTCTTAAGAAATTTTAGTTCAAAAATGCGCATCAACATAATTTGAATTAAGATGCTTAACAAAAACATTACAACAAAAAAACCGGTCATTATCCATAATTCTATCTTTAAATGATACGGAATAATTGCTTCAAAAACATATTTCGATGTTAGTGGAGTTATTAATGAAACTAAAATTTGTAATAAATAAAATCCTATTAGTTTAAACGAAAGAGTCATGCCTTTTCACTGAAATTTATTATGAGTTTTAATCTCTTTAGTGATGTGTTGTGAAGTTTTTTGAAAACAAATAATAATTTCAGCAAACGTTTTTAAAAACTCATTTATTAAAATAATACTTTCACCAATTTGAGGATCATAAATTATTAATTTATTTTCTTTTCGTTGTTTAATTAAAACCATATGTGACATATTGTTGTTATTGACAATTGCTGCAAAAGGATATTCACTATTATCAATTTTTTCAAAATCATTGCTATTACATTTAAAACTCTGCAATTGATAAGAAAACTTTTTAATTAAATCCTGTAAATTCTTTAAACTAATTCCGTTTACATCATAGATAATATTTAATTTTAATTCATTAATATCTATGCTGTCACCATAATATTTATTTGCAAAATGTTCAAAGACATAAATTGAACAATCTCTTTGGTCTATTTGTTGTTTCATATTATGTTTATAATTTTTTTGTATAATTAAACTAGAAATTAACTAATTTTAAACCTAAATATTTGCTTAGTTCGCTTTAAATATCATTTGTGCATTTGTTTTTATATTTGCAAGCGGTCTAATAAGTCTTTAAATTTTAGAACTCTAGTTAAAAAAATTTTTATACTATTATCTTTTGCTTTGTTTCAATTACTACCTAATCATTTTTTCATAAGAAGTATTTACTTGGTTTTTTAAAAAAGTTCATAATTTTTCATTTAAAAATGTACTATACTGCTATTAAATAAGCATGAATTAAATTATTTTTAGTATTATTTTGTCTATTATTTTTTATTTTGATATCTTTTTATAAGTATAAATCTAAAAAAATATTATAATTAATAAAATAATATAAAACCAACATAAAAATAACACAATAAAAGGAGGGATTTATGTCACAAAAACATAAAGATCGCTTTATACAATTTCGAAAAGAAGAAATCGCTAATGCTATCGCAAAAAGTAAGCTTAAGCTACAAAAAAATAATTATTTTGAAGAACAAAAACAACTACCATGATACAAAAGAAGACTCTATATCAATATCTTTTTTTCGAGTTTATCTTTAATAATTATTATTGGTTTATTATTAATTGCATTTTTTATTGGCAAAACTTTTTAAGTCGATGTCTACATTCAATACTTACCAATTATTGATTTAAAATTTGTAATTGGTAAGTATTGATTAATTTTTTTGTAATAAAAGGAGTCCTATGGACATAATTTTGATTGTATTAGTTGTTTTAGTTTCAACAGCGATATTAATGTTATTGATTATCGGAATATTTATTTTATGGCCTTATTTACATAATTTATTTTCTTTAAAATTAAAGAGGACTAAATATGATAAATTAGGTAAAAGTAGTCAAATTCGTTTAATTAACCAGTTGCGAGAAACTGTAGAATATTTATCCAAAAATAAAATCGGTGCACTGATAACCATTGAAGGAAGTGAAAATATTGACAACCTCCGCACAGATGGTGTTGTATTAGATGCAAACATTTCTAGCTCGTTATTAATCTCCATTTTTAACAAAACTTCTCCATTACATGATGGAGCAGTAGTTATTCGTGATAATAAGATTTATTATGCTTCTACTTTTTATAAGATTACTCGTAAATCTGTTAATTCAGATTATGGTTCAAGACATCGCGCCGCTATAGGTATTTCCGAACAAACAGACGCCGTTACAATAGTAGTTTCTGAAGAAAACGGTGGTGTAAAAATACTTAAAAAAAATACAATTCAAAATATTGAAATCAATGAATTCCAAGAACAATTAATCAAATATCTTAAGGAGTAAGTATGCAAAACGATTTAAGACAAATTAATATTGAAAATCTTGTAAAATTACTCCAGAATCTAATTGATAAAAAAAATGTTAAAAAAATTCGGGAACTAGAAGAAGAAACACCTATCGCTGATTTTGCTAAAGCAGTTGAAAAATTAGAATCTCAAAAACAAATTTATTTGCTTAGAATTTTAAAAACCGATGAAGCTGCCGAAGTTTTCTCTTTCTTAGACGAAAACATTAAAATTCATTTAGTTAGTTTATTTACCGATGAATTAGGTATTAAAGTTCTACAAGAAATTGAAACCGACGAACTAGCTGAGTTAATCGAAGAACTTCCCGCTAATTTAACACGCAAAATTCTTTCACAAACACCAAAAGAAAAAAGAGAAAAAATCAACCAAATTTTATCATATAGCGATGAGCAAGTCGGTAGTTATATGAGCGTTGATATTTCTATTTTGCAAGATACATGAACCTGTAAACGAGCAATCACTAAAATCCGCCGTGATTACAAACAAAATATTTTAATGGGTTATAATTTTTATGTTGTTGATAATCAAGGTAAATTGTTAGGTGATGTTACTTTAGAGGAATTAGTATTTAGTGATGAAGACATCTTACTTTCAGATGTTTATAGTGCCGTTACAAGTTTAAAACCTACTGATGATAAAGAATATGCAGCCCAAATTTTCTCCGAACATGATAAATCAACTCTACCGGTTGTTACGTCTGACAACAGACTAATTGGTATGATTACATCTGACGATATTATTGATATTATTCAAGATGAAGCAACTGAAGATATTTATAAAATGGCTGGAATTAACCCACAAGCAGCGGAAGAAAATTATTTAAAAACCACAATTCGTAGTATTGTTAGATCTCGCGTCTTATGATTAATTATTTTAATGATTTCTGCCACAATGTCACAATTTATTATTCAAGAATTTACTGATTTAAGCGAAAACTTTATTAACGGTTTAGGAATTACAGTTTCAACCGCCGTTATTGTTTCATTGATACCAATTATAAGTGGTGCCGCCGGAAATGCCGGATCACAATCCTCAACCACTATCACGCGCGCGGCGGCTTTAGGCGATTTTAATAGCAAACAATACAAAAAAGTCATTTTTAAAGAAATGAATGTTGGTTTAATTATTGGCTCTATAATGTTTATTGTCAATGTAGCTCGTTTATATATTTATTATGCAATCCCATATTTTAGACGCGAAGTCGGTAACTGAGGAACTTTATCTTTTATTATTATTGCGAGTTCGCTTTCGTTGTGATTTGTTGTTATATTTGCTAAATTTTTAGGAACTACCATCCCTCTTTTTGCAATTAAACTTAAAAAAGACCCCGCAGTGATGTCTGCACCAATTCTTGCTACACTTTCTGACGCAATTGCAACTTTAATCTTCTTTGGTTTAAATTTATTCGTTTTATGAGCAGCGCACGCATCCGGTGTTTTAGAAAGCAAAATAACTACAACACAACCAATGTTAGAAAAGGTCGTAAGGATGTATGAAATATTGAATCAACAGCTTATTCAACCAGTAGGTATTAGTCTTTAGGAGTTATTATGTCTCAAACAGTAGATTTAGAAAAATTAAAATTATTAGCAGAACGTTACAATGAATTATCAGACGAAATAAAAGTATTAAAAAAAGAGATGAAGGAAATGGTTTCTGGTACCGAAACAACAATACATGAAAGACTTTCAGATGGTGGTTTTGTAATTTATGAAAAACCAGAAAGCAAAGAAATAATTAGTAAAAATTTAGTAACATCCTTGCTTTTTGATTTGTTAATGCAATTAAACAAAGGTGAAATAGATAAAGCGCCTAACATTGATGAAATTAAAGAAAAAATAGCGGTTAAATGTCGTTTTGAAAAAACTTTTAAGTGAAGATTACAAATTAAAAGAAAATAAGGAGAAGCATGATTTTAAATTATCAAGAATCAACCGGTACTAGTAGTCCTTTTGGCGGAATTAGCGGCGGAAATATCGCGCTATGAATAATTTTAGGGGTAATTTTTGTTTTATTACTTGGATATTTTTTATTCCAATATATCAAAAGTCGTATAGAACGTAAAAGAACTAAGGCCGCTACGGCTGAATTTAAAAAAAATTCTAAAATTTATTGGTATGAAACAACAGTCAAAATTAATAAATTAATTCAATTAAATCGCAAAACACACTCTGAGTTTGTTGTAAGTATTGGTAAATTAAAAATGTCTCAAATTAATAATACAACAAAAAATATATTAGATGATTTATTAGATGAATATGAATTTAAGAACTTTATCATCCAAAATCCAAGCTTTACTAAAGAAGTTCAAGAAATAGAAAGATTACGTGATTTAAATTCAAATTTATGAGATAAAAAAATCCCAAATTTACTATCAGACTTTGAAAAAAACATTAAATTAGCTAAAGAAGAATTAGAAGAAGTACAGCGCACTAGTTTCTTTGAATTGAAATCACAAGAAGAAATTGAAGCGACTTTTGAAGAAACATATAATAAAAAACTTTACCAATAATATGCAATTTCTAAAAACTTTAAATATTCCAAATAAACTAACTTTATTGAGAATTATTTTAGTTATTCCGATAATTATTTTAGCTACAATTAACACCATTATTTTTCATCAAAGCGAGCTCATTTTAAACGAAAAATTGAATTCTCCAACTGCCGTCACTTTTTTTATTTCTAACATTTTATTTTTTTTAATTTTTATTATCGCAATGATTACGGATTATTTTGATGGAAAAATAGCGAGAAGTAAGAATCTTATAACTCCATTCGGAAAATTATGAGATCCATTAGCTGATAAAATGATTACTACTACAGCCCTAATTTATCTAACTGCCATCTCTTACACACCAATTTGATCTACTCTACTATTTATTCTCCGAGATTTAATTGTTGATGGATGTCGTGGATTATTAATTAAAAATAATAAAGAAGTTGCGGCAAACTACTGAGGGAAATTAAAAACTATGCTTATGAGCATTGCTATCCCAATTATCTTATTATTTTTAATAATTGCACAACCGTTAGCATCAATTAAATTTGATTATTGAATAATTATGATTTTGAATATTCCATTATTTATAGCACAATTCTTCTCTCTATTTTCTGGTCTTATTTATATAAAATCAACTTGAAAGTTTATGTTATAGATTAAAAAATGCAGGATGTCCTGCGTTTTTTAATCAAATGGATTACTATCGTGATAAATACAATATAAGATTTTAGCTCAATATAAAATTCCTATTAATTCTCCTAAGGCTTCTTCATCGTTTTGTTGTATCTCTAACCTTACCGATTTAGAATTATCAGTATAAGAAACAAAATAATTGTCAAATGCATTCAAACTTATTTTATTAAATTCATCAAATGTAAATGATGAAAATTTACTTAATAAATCATCATAATCCACATTCGATGATGAACGATAATCAAAGTATTTACGGTCAAAAACAAAATAAAACAAAATCTTTTCTAAACCATTTGAAAGTACAGGTTGTCCAATTGATGAGATATTTTCAGGGAAAATACAACTATCATTAAACACTTTATCTTTAATTGTAATTAAATTAAAATGCAAAGCGAAAACACTAACTAATTCAAACAAGAAACTATCATAACCTACAAATAAATTTAATTTTGTCTTATCGACGGTGTTTAATTCATAAAAATTAATCAAATGCAAAACTAAACTTAATGCTTTATTAAAATATTGTTCATCCGAATTTAGTGATTCCGAAACACTTTTATAGCCATGAATTAATTTGGTTAAATTAACTCCTTGAGTCGCTAAAATAACAAGACAAATCTCTGAAAAAAAGGAATATTTATTATGAACACTACTAGAAACAAATAAAATATTTTTCTCAGGGATATTATATTTCTTTAAATATGAAAATCATTCTTTTTTGCCTATATAATAAATCAAACGCTTAATAAAAAAATCACTAGCTTGTTGATTAAATTTAGATAGAATATGTTCTACTAATCAAATATTTTTTTCTTTATTATTATCAGAAAAAACATCTAAAAACATAACACCCATATAACTGATATTAGATAATTGAAAATAATAATGAACCTTTTTTTGTATATTAATTTTGGTATCTTCATTGTTAATAAAAATTAACTTAATTTTTTTATCAGCATTAAAATCATTCGGACCAAAAATAAATTTAATAGCTGCTTTTAAAATTAGCTCAGTTTCTTTTGATGAGACAACTAAAAGATATTCAATATTATTTTTATATAACAAATCACATTGCGCAATAATATCATTAAAACCTTTAACACTATAATTTATGGCGATATCATCAAAACCTAAATTTTCTGATCCTTGAAAATTTAAAGATTTTAATTTTTGTAGCAATTCATAATTAAAATCCTCTATTATATTAGTGTTTATTTTTGGTTTATATGAAGCATGAAATTTTATTTTTGACATACAGTTTTATTATCAATGCAACATTCTTTTTGACAATCATTAATTTCACCGTTAAAGAAATTAATTAAGTTATTGAAACCGTTAGGAGTTTCTTTCAATTTATACGAAAATTTTGTTTTTAATTCACGGTGGTGGTTAAGTTTATAACTTCCATAACCCTCATTTTTTTCTTCATTAAATGAAAGACATACAAAATTTACGATATCTCCTATTTTAAAAATATCGTAAATTTTTTTTCCTTTAAAATCTGATACTTCTTCATGTAAAATTAAAAATTTTGTCGCATTCTTGGTCCATAAATTTACATATTTTAGACCTATACTATGAACTTTTGCCACGACAATATCGCCATTTTTATATTTCATTTTTTAATTATATAACATTATTTTAAAATGACTCGTTTTTTAGATTCAAATTGATAGTCACTTGCGTATAAACTCCCGTCACTAAATTTTAATTCTATTGCGTTTTTTATTGGTTCATAATATGCATAAAAAACTTTTAAACGTCTGTTTTGATACATAATATATGCACCAGGATTACTACTAAAGGCACGAATTTTATTAAATGCTTCTTGTTTAGTTAATTGAAAAGTTAGCAATGCATCAGCTTTATCTAATTTAGGGGATAAAACCACTAATTTGGTATCTTGTTTTTTTGGTTGAATTTCATTTTTTGAAATTTTATTTAATCATTCAACAATATTTTCTGCTGCTAATTGTGAAAGCTTCTTAAATAAAGAATCTGATGTATCACGTTGATTTATATCAATTTCAGCTTCAAACAAAATATCACCTGCGTCAAATTCTTTAGTCATATATATCAGAGAAAGCCCGGTCACAGAATCATTATTAAGCAAACTATGTTGAATTGGAGCTGCTCCACGATATTTAGGTAGTAAAGAACCATGAATATTTATTGATGCTATTTTAGGTAATTTGAGTACTTTCATAGGTATATATTGACCAAAAGCGCATGTTAATAAAATGTCTGCATTTAAATTTTGCAATTCTTGATAAATATCACCTATTTTCTCAGGTTGATATAAAGGGATTTGATATTTTTGTGCCAAAAGTTTAGTTGCTGTTGGTTGCAACTTGTACCCTCTTTTTGCTGGCCTGTCTGGTTGACTAACGATCGCAACAACATTGAAATTTTTAATAATTGCCTCAAAAGGTTTAATAGCAAATTCTGGTGTTCCGGCTAAAATAATTTTCATTATCTGTCTTCCTTGTTGCCGATTCAAACTTCGTTTGCAAATGTTCGATCTAAATATTCATCAGTATATGAGCACATTATTTTTTTAAAATTAGTTATTAGTTTTTGATGCATTGTATTTTTTTCAAATTTTTCCGGGTTATTAGACTTGCTTTCCCTGAAAAAATAATGCTTAAATAAAATAAAAGCACGATAATATGAACCAAAAATAACAGTTTTTTTATTAATAATACATTCACTTAACAAGGGATCTAAAAATATTTCTAAAAATCAATTCGAAAACTTTTTATATCCAAATTCATCTAAAATAATGACATCTAATTTTAACATACTATCAATTAATTCACGAATTTCTAATTGTGTATTAGATTTATTTAAATATGATTTAATTTCAGTATCTAAATCATTAATATTTAAATATGCAACGGTTTTATCCATAGTGGCGATCTGATTTGCTAACGCAGAAAGCATTAAACTTCTCGAACTGGTTGATGAACCTACTAATGTAAAATTTTTGAACTGATTGTTAAAAATTAATTTTAAATTGTTAGCTTGCATCAAATCACGAAAACCTGATTCACTATTGCTATTGCTTTGAATTTCATTTAAAAGTTTTTTTGTGGTAGTGGAGGTAATATATTTTAGTTTTAAGTTATTTGCAATTTTAAATTCATTTGCATGTGGCGAATTAGGATTTAAATATTTACTAAAAATAATTTGATCATTATATCCACGTTTAATATTAGTTAAAAATAATTCATTTTCGCTATTTTTTACTTCATTAACATAGTCAACTAAATTAGCAAAGGAATCCATAATCTCTTGATCTGTAAATTCTAATTTTTCAAGAATGGGTCTTAATATTTCATTCTCACGGACTTTTTTTATTACTGCTTCTTTTTTTGGAATCTTTTTGAAACTTATTTTAGGGTTATGAAATGATTTTATATTTTTTGTTTCTATATTCATTAGACACTTTTATTTATTAAAAAAGGCGTTCTTTAATATTGATTTTTCTTCAAAAATATTCACATATTTTTTACTTCCCCTAAGTAGTCCGTCAAGATATTTTTCAACATCCTCAAATTTATATAAATTTTGTGAGATTACTTCCATTATAGTAGTTCAAACATTCTTTTTTCACTTTTCGCTTCTGAATTTTTTTCTTGCAATATACATAATTAAATTTAATGCTTTACTATCTGGAATCTGGTCGCTTCAATTCTTTATCATAATTTCATCAACTGAATTAATTTCACTATCATTTAATTGTTTAAAAAACATTTCTGGGGTTAATTTATAAATAGCTTCATATGTATTTGAATACTTTACATTACCAATTATTAATGGAATTGCAATATTGTGCTTTTGAGTGTAGTGATTTATTTCTTGTTTATTGATAGAAGCAGCACCAGCAGTCATTAGAATTTCTTTTTGACGTTGTTTTTGTTCTAATTTATCAGTTTGTGGGAAAACTGTAAAAAAATCAAATGTCACGTCTTCATATTCACTATTATAATATGTGGTTGAAATTTTAGATTTACGAGATTTAATAAAACGCTCAAAATTTATGCGGCCAATCTTACTTACAATTAAATCGGTTAAAAATGGATTTTTTTGAATATTCTCTGGTGTTTGGGGTCTGAGAATTTCAAAAATACTAAATGCACGCTTATTATCTTTATATGTATTTAATAACCCTGCACCCTCTAAACGAGTGCGCGCTAAATTAAGTTCATCTTCATGAACGTTTAAAAATAGTGCCAAAGTTCGAAAATCATATTCAATAACTTTGTATTTTTCACCTGATGATAAATCTAAAAGATATTCATATAAGCACACTGAAATCGGACCTAAAAAAGTCCCATAAAATTGGTGCAAATTATGTAAATCATCTTGAGAAATATTAAAATTTTTTGATATAGCAAAATTATTAAAATCTAGTTTATAAAGTGAATTTTGGGTATCCATAATAACCTCATTTTAAAAAGTGACATTGTATTTATAATTTTAATGAGTTATTTTAATTTTTCTAAAATTTTTATGATTTTTTCTGTATTATCACGACTTCTCATTGGGATATTCACAACCTTTAGACCTCTGAAAAGTTCGTTTTTATTTCATTTATAGTTATTTAAACGATCTAATTTCTTAAATTCCAAGTTTTCCCCAAACCTTAAATTAACAAACTCTTTGCGTTTTTTAGGACATATAGTTAAATTCCATACTTCATCAAACAAAACACTAAAATCTTCATTTATAGTATTTAAAACTGGAATTTCAATAAAATCATAAGTTTCTTGTTGGAGTTTTTGCTTTAAATATGGATATAAAACTTTTTCAAATACATCAATATGTTTCAAATCTTCAAACAACCATTTTTTTAAAATATTTTTAGAAATTTGGTTGTTTTTTATTAAAAAATCACCTATTTGATTCTTTAATAATGCAATTAAATTAACATCTTTTTGATATAAATTTGAAATGTATTCATCTAAATTAATAGTGTGATAACCTAAATTTTTTAAAGTAGCTAAAAAATAACTTTTACCACTGGCAATTTTACCTACTATTGCTATTTTTTTAAAATAAGTTTTTTGAGTCATTTTATTACCGTATGCATTTGTAATTCTTCTAGTGTTTTGTTAGCATTATTTAGGTTTAATTTAATTAAATATGAATCAGCATTTGTATCAAAATCAAAAACATTTGTATTTAATTTTGATAATTCAAAACACATTTTGCCTACTTGATAACCACTTAAAATCTTTTCTTTAATTCCTTTTGAGTAATTTGAGTTTGCTATATTAGTATGAATATTTTCAAAATTACCAAAATCTTCCAATAATTTTATTGCAGTTTTATCACCAATCCCTTTAATTCCTGGTAAATTATCAGAACTATCTCCTTTTAAACCTTTATATGAGGTAATTTGATTTGGTTGCATACTAAATAAATCGTAAAAATTGTCTAATGTTATATGTAAATAATCGTCTTTTTTGCGTTGTAAAATAGTGGTTTTTGAATCAACTAATTGTAATAAATCTTTGTCTGCTGAAAAAACAAATTTTTCACCAGGAAGCTTTTTGACATAAGTTGCAATTAAATCGTCAGCTTCATCACCTCTTTGTTGCTTTCAAGAAATATTTAATTCAGTTAATATTTGTTTGATTTTTTCAACTTGTAAATATAGTTCATCGGGCGATCTGGCGCGACCAGATTTATATTCTTGATATTCTAGATGACGTTTTGTTTTGCCGGGTGCATCAAAAGCGATAAATAAGTGTGTAGGTTTAATATATCGAATTAGTTTAATCATCTGCATTAAAAATAATTGAATTGCGTTAGTTGGAAAACCATTTGAACTGCGTAAAATTGCACTAGTATCACCTCGATATGAAGCATAAAAGGATTGAAAAATTAAATAATTTCCATCAATAACTAAATTTTTATTCATTAACTACTTCCTGAAATTCTAAAAGATTGTAATATCCATTGCGTTTCTTAATAAAAGCTCGAATTTTAGTTTTAGGTTGTCTTCCTAATAATTCTTTTGCTTTTTTATTTCAACTATGTAAATCGGCAACGCCTGATTGATCTTTAACCTTAATTTTAGTGTGTTCAGGCTTGCTTCCATTTTTAACCTGTAGCAACTCTACAACAACTCATAAACCATATTCGTCTATATTTATCAAACAAGGAACAGAGTTATCTTTTAATTCTCTAAGAAATTCTTTATTATCTGTTGTGTATTTAGAACCTAAATATTTAATTTCATTAGCTTCTTGTTCTAAAGCATCTTCTTGTACAGTTGGAAAAGTAATTTCATTAACCTTTTCTTCTATAAGATACTGCATTAACAAACTAAAGTCATCATCGCCTGTAGTATATTTGCGCTTAAGAAGTAATTGAAAGTTTGTAAATAGCTCGTTAATAGTAGGAAGCATTGAAAGTAAATATCTTTGTCCACCAAAATTTCTAAACACTCCAGCTTTAGTTAATACTTCTAAATTAGCATCACCAATACCAACACGCTTTAACCTTAAGCATGCACAAATAAAATTTGGATAACGTCCGTGATTTAAGCGTTCTGCTACAATTTTACTAGCTGCTACCGAACCAATTCCTTTAATCATTAATAACGAAAGATAAATTTTCTTATCATATATTTCAGCGATATTGGATGAGACATTGATTTCTGGTGCAACCACTAAAATACCTTGTTGATATGCTTCTTCACTATAGCGCTTGATATTTTCTAAATCCGCACTCGCATCTGAAAGTAGGGTTTTATAAAAAATTTCAGGGTAGCGTGCTTTATAATATGCTAGTTTATAAGAAATCAAAGCATAAGCAACTGCATGCGCTTTATTAAAACCATAGTTAGCAAAGCTTTCTATTTTTTGATAAATTGCGTCTAATTTATCGAGATTGATACCATTTTTAATTCCACCATTAAAAAAAAGAGTTTTTAATTGGTGTAATTCGCTTTCATCTTTCTTAGAAATCGCACGACGCAAAAGGTCGGCTTGTGAAAACGACATTCCTGTTACTTGTTGTGCAATTTGCATTATTTGCTCTTGATATACAATAATACCAAAAGTAGAACGAACTATTTTATCATAAATCGGATGTACTCTTTCAATTAGTGAAGTATTTCGCTTATTACGTGCATATTCTGGAATAAATGCAACAGGCCCCGGACGAAATAGTGAAATAATTGCAAAAATATCATCAAAACTATCAATATGTACTTGTTGTATTGTTTGTCGCATCCTTGGTGATTCTAACTGAAAGATTCCATCAGTATGCAATTTATTTAACACATCAAAAGTTATTTTATCATTAAAAAGCGAGTATGACTGATTCATTATTTCATCAAAATGTTGGTCTAATGGCAACTGATTTTCAATCTCTTGCATAAAAGTAAGATTTTTTAAACCTAAAAAATCTATCTTAATAAGTCCAAAGCGTTCTAAATAATTCATTGTCATTTCGACTTGTTGAAACCCATTATCATTATAATGGCTTGCCACAATATTATTTAAAGATTGATTAGCAATCAATACACCAGCGGCATGTAAACCAACTTGTCTTGGAAATCCTTCTATTTTAGAAGCCAATTGATGCAAAAGTGGAAATTTAGAAATATACAAGCGATACTTGGAATTATTGTTGTATGCATCTGCTAAAGATTTATCTTTTAAGCCAACACAGGCACAAATATTATCAATATCACTACGTGCAATATCTAAAATTTTTTTATCCACCAGATAACGCGCAACATCTCGTAAAGAGTTTTTAGATGCTAAAGTTTGAAATGTTGAAATTAAAGCAAATTTTTCGGTACCATATTTATTTTTTAAATATTGTAACACTTCCTCACGTCGGTTATCTTGAATATCGATATCAATATCAGGCAATGAAACGCGATCAACATTTAAAAAGCGTTCAAATAATAAGTCAAATTCTAATGGATTAACAGATGTTATTTCTAATAGATATGCCACCAAGGAACCTGAAGAACTTCCGCGACCTGGACCAATGTTAATTCTATTTGCTCTAGCATAAGCTAAAGCATCGTGAATAATTAAAAAATAATCAATAAAACCTAATGAATCGATAACTTTTACTTCATATTTTATTCTTTGTAAAATTTTTTCTTTATTATAGTATTTAACAAGCTCCTGATATCGCTTTCCTAAAATTTTTTGTTGAAAAATATCACGACTATTAGTTGCGTATGCAGCCAATTTTAGGTCCGAACTTGGTTTACTAATATTAATAGATTCAACTAGATTTAGCATATTATTATAAACCTCATCATTTAGATCCATAAATTCACTGTCATCAAAATACTCACCATAAATTTTAGTGTTATTGTTACCTGAAATATGCGATAAAATTGGTAATATTTCATTATCATCATAATTTAAAATTCGCTTAGTAGGAGCATAAACGCATTGGTGATGCAATGGTGATTTTGAGTTAAAATAGAAATTTTTATGCAAAATATCAACATCAATATTTTTAACTAACATTCCATATTCTTCATGATCTATAACAAAAATATCATTAGTATTAAGTTGATAATAACTTGGTTTTTTACCTAATGAGATATCACTAACTAATTGATATAAAAATCTTAAACCTGAATTATTTTTAGCAATTGCAATAACACAAAAATTTTCTAATAAATCTAATTCAACTCCTATTATTGGTTTAAAATCATATTCATCCAAAAATTCTCAATAATATTGAAGCGCATAAAAATTTTGATAATCAGTTAAAGTTATATACTTTTGCCTTAATTCTTTACTTTTTTGTAATAATTCATGAACTCTTATTGTAGATGATAAAAAGGAAAATTCAGTATTAGTGTGTAGATAAATTTTTTGTCTCATATTCTTAATTGTAATATATTTATTTCTAAATAAATATATTTAAATGAAAATTGTCTGAACTTTGCTTTATTTAACACGATAAAACTTAATTTTCAAAATAATTTTAGGAAATTAATAATTTTATAAAAAATAAATATACAATTATATATTATGTATCAATCCAAATTAAATGTTAAGCAAACCCAAAAAGCAATTCAAAACTTAAAGCACATTTTTCAAAGTTTAATTAAAGAAGAACTTAATTTAACGAGAGCAACTGCTCCATTATTTTTAGATACAAAAAGCGGTTTAAATGACGGTTTAAATGGTGAGACCGCTGTCTGATTTAATCCTAAAAATTCTAATGTTCGTTTGGAAGTTGTACACTCATTAGCTAAGTGAAAAAGACATGCGCTAAAGCAATATCAATATAATGAGCACGAAGGTATTTATACAGACATGAATGCAATTCGACGTGAAGAAAATTTAGATCGCACTCATTCATATTATGTAGACCAATGAGACTGAGAACGTATAATAACTTCAAAAGATAGAAATATTGATTTTTTAAAAACAATTGTAAGTAAAATTTATAAATGTATAAGAATTACCAAATCACAACTTCAACAAGAATTTCCAATTTTAAATCATAAATTAGCTAAAGAAGTGTTCTTTATTAGCGCGCAAGAATTAGAAGATATATATCCCAATGACACTCCTGAAGCGAGAGAAAATTTAATCGTTAAAGAAAAAGGAGCAGTTTTTATTTATCAAATTGGCTGAGAGTTAAAATCAGGCACAATACACTCAAAACGTGCGTTTGATTATGATGATTGAAAATTAAATGGAGATTTAATTGTTTATTCTAATGTTTTAGATAGTGCAATTGAACTATCATCAATGGGCATTCGTGTCAACTCAGAATCAATGGTAAAACAATCAGGTTTAACTTATGAACAGCTTTTAGAACTATCACCATATCATAAAAGTATTTTATTAAAAGAGCTCCCATTAACAATTGGCGGTGGAATCGGACAAAGTCGTTTAAGTATGTTTTTATTAGAAAAAGCACATATCGGAGAAGTTCAATCTAGTTATTGACCACAAGAACACATTGATGAAATGGCATCAAAAGGGATAAAATTATTGTAAAACATAGCATGTGCTATGTTTTATTTAATTTGATTTATAATAAAATTTAACTTCTGCTTTTTGAATAATTAAAGGGTCTAAGTTTTTTTCAATATCCTCATATATAATTCTAATTGCTTTCTTTTTAGCGATATTTACAACACTAACACAATCTAAAAATAAGTTATTATCTTGATGAATTTTAGAAGCAATATTTTTTCCTATAACAATCACTTTTAAACGCATATCATTTAAGATCGTAATTAGTGATTTATCAATTTGATTAATATATAAAGTTGTCGGAATTTTATTTTGAAGGTTTTTTTGTATTTTAGTTTGTGTTTTATTAGAATTAAAAAAATTTATTTCACTATACACCAACGGAATTGGTAAATTATCTGCAGAGTTAAATTCTTTTTGTAAAAATGTTTCTTGCGAAATTTTTAAAATAGTATTCTTCGAGTTTGCAATATTCTGATTTTGTAAAATTTGATAATTATTTTTTTCTACTTTTAATTTTAAATAAGGTATTTTTTCAAATAACTCAAAATTTTTAATAGAGTTTTTTGGGTAATCTTCTATTATTTTTGCCACCGAAAGTCTGGTGGGTAAATCATTCTGAAAATTTAAAATTTTATTATGTTTAATATTAACTTTTTGTTTAGAATTATGTATGTATTCAAATAAATTCAGGTCTTCTTTAAATTTTCGTAATTCTTCTGGTTTATTAAAAAGTTCATTACCCAAATATTTTTGAGATTCATTTGGATTATTAATAATATTAAATAATGAATATTTTAAAATTCGTTCTATTTCAATGATGTCATGCACTGAATTCATTTTAGTTTCAAAAACCGAAGTAGCTAATAATAATTTTGAATTTCAAGTATTTTTGTTTATTTTTTTAGCTTCGTTTAATCAAATTTCTATTTTTTTATGAGTATTTTTTTTGGCAAGAAAATATATAATCCCATCTTTGTAAAAATACATTTCTTTTTCAGGATTTAGATTAAATGTAACTGCTAATTCTTTAATATCGTCATATCTTATTTCATCAGTCAAATAATAGGAATTTAAAGCAAAACCTAAAACAAGATAATTGCCAGATTTTATTCTAAAATTTTCCTTAAAATGTAAATTCTCCAATTTATCTGAGACATTTATATTATCAAAATGATTTCAATGAATTTTTCCATAAAAATCACCTTTACTATTTGATAAAATTTCTAAATAGTATTTTTTGTTTTTCTTAAGTTTTGTATCGAATTTATAAATTATGCGATCTATTAGACTAAATTTCTTTAATAAAGTTACCATTTCTTTATCATCACATAAATAAGCATCTAATTTATACTCATTTACTTCTGAATTATCTAAAATAGCCAAAATTTTATCCTTAGTTTGTTGATTAAAATAATCTAAAAAATCATTAACAGACATATAGTTATACATTTCAAAATCTGTGTGTTTCGCATCAAAAATTGTGGATAAATAAGCAAATTTAGAATTTAAACGTATGACACGTTTGTTGATATAATCAACTTTGAATAAAATAATTCCTGATGAACTACGTTTATAAAAACCAAACAAAACAAAACAAAAAAATAATACAAATACAAAAATAATTAACGATAATAAAACGATTAAAATTTTTAGAAATTCAAGCATTTTATCTCTCTCTTAAAATCCTAATTGAATGGTGGATTTTATTTAAAGTTTTAATACTACCATCCGAAAATTTGATTACCGCATTATTATTTTCACCTAAATCTATAACTTCTCCCTCTCCGAATATTACATGCGAAATTAGATCGCCGATTACCATCTTAGAGTTCATTGAAATAATTTCTTCTTGGCTGTTCTCTGATAAATCCAACCCCGCTTTGGACCCTGCCAAGATTCCATCTTCAGTATTAATTCCAATTTCTCGCACAAATTGTGAGGGCTCTTTATCAATTTTAGTTCCAATAATTTTTCCCCGAGATGAACTTATAAAAAGTCTTTTTTTAGCGCGCGTTACCGCTACATATGCTAAACGCC
Organism: Mycoplasmopsis mustelae; assembly: GCF_004365095.1. Lineage (NCBI taxonomy): Bacteria > Bacillati > Mycoplasmatota > Mycoplasmoidales > Metamycoplasmataceae > Mycoplasmopsis > Mycoplasmopsis mustelae. The sequence continues at coordinate 30,988 of NZ_SOCN01000003.1, read as the reverse complement.
TTTCTTCTTCTAAAGTGTCTAAATCAGCAATACTATTATCTTGATAAATTCGCCAAGTTGGAAAAACCCCTTTAGACATACCGACTAGAAATATATTATCATATTCTAAACCCTTAGCAGAATGAACAGTCATTAAAGTAACATAATTTGTGTTTCCATCAGTCTCATCAGTAACTGATAGAAAATTAATATAATTTAAATAATCCTCTACTTTTTTATCAGGATTTTTTGTTTCTCAAATTGCTATAGAATTAATCAATTCTTTAACATTTTCTTCAGCTGTTCCACGTAAACTTTTGTTTTTTTCAATAAATTTATAATAATCGATTTCTTTTAAATAAAAATTTAAAACTCTATGAATTTTCATATTGTTTTTTAATAATTGCGTGCGATATGATAATGTAAGTTTTATAAAACCATACATTTTTTTGGCAATTGATTCGTATTCTTCTCTAAACTGATTTCAATTTTTGTATAAACCTTCCAAGGTAGAAATTTCATTTTTAGAGTCTAAAAAACTACTGATATTTTGCAGCGCTGTTTCACCTATTCCGCGATTTGGCACATTTATAATCCGTTGCATCGATAATTCGTGTCCGTTAAAGATTACACGTAAAAATGCTATTGCATCTTTTATTTCGCTACGTTGGTAAAATTTAATTCCATTCAAAATACGGTGTGGAACACCCTCTTCTATTAAACTTTGTTCGAATGCACGCGAATAAAAGTTAGAACGATATAAAATAGCAATTGATTTGAGTTGATTCTTTTCTTTTTTAAGTTGGTTTATTTCATTTACTACCCAACGAGCTTCAGCATCTTCACTAAAACTATGCATATATTTAATTTTAGCTCCTACTTCATTATCGGTAACTAAATCCTTGTTAAAACGATTTTTATTATGCTTAATTAATTTATTAGCAGCATCTAAAATAACTTTTGTTGAGCGATAATTCTTATCTAAAACAACTGTTTTAGAATTAGGAAAATCTTTATCAAAATTTAAGATTAAGTTAACATCAGCCCCTCTTCAATTGTAAATTGTTTGATCCGGATCTCCTACTATTGTTAAATGTGTATTCTCTGAAATAATTTTTTTAATTATGTTATATTGCAAAACGGAAGTATCTTGAAACTCATCAATTAAAATATAATCATAGTTATTTTTGTATCTCATAAGAATATCGGGTCTTTCATCAAAGAGAATGCTAGTTTGTAAAATTAAATCATCAAAATCTAAGGCTCCATTTTTAGCCAAGTAATTAGTGTATTGAATGTAAATATCATTTAAAATACCATCTGAATTTTTATTTTTATATAAATCACGAATATCTTTATTAAAATTTTTTACATAAGAAATATATTGAATTGCATTTTTATAACTAACCTCATTAATAGTAATGCCAAGTTCTTTATAAACATTACTTAAAATCATGTTTTTGTCATTTTCATCTAATATTGTGAAATTATTGTTATAACCCAAATTATGTATCTCGCGGCGCAAAATGTTAGCACAAAATGAATGAAAAGTCATAATATTTAGCTTCTCATTGTTTTCGCGACAATACTTTTTAATTCTTACTGACATTTCTTGTGCCGCTTTGTTAGTAAAAGTAACTGCTAAAATTTTTTTCGGCGAAATACCTAAAACATTAATTAAATAAGAAACCTTACGAGTTAAAACTTTTGTTTTTCCTGTACCGGCACCAGCAATAATTCTTAATGGAGAATCAAAATAACGAACAGTCTCTGATTGATGTTCGTTAAGATCGCCAAGTAAATCAAGTTTTTTATAATTTAGGGTCATAATTCTCCAAACTCTCTCATTCATTAAATCTTTTAATTTTTCTTCATTTTTTTTCAAATGGTTTTAATAAATATAATTCTTCCTCTTGTATTTCTACTTGCTTGATAAAAACAACTCTAGAATTAGATAAAAAATCAGTAAGAGAAAGTTTCTTTTTATGAAATAAAATCATTATATAATTTGCTGTTTTCAAAACCATTAATAATGAAAATGCAGTTGTAATAAATCTTAGAACAATAATTGTTTTTGTATTTTCAACAATATAAATTCCTTCTTTTTTATCATTTATATCGTTTTTGTATATTGTAGAAAAGATAAAAATTACAATCGCAAAAATATAAAACGAACTCAAAATATTACGTTTGAAAATCATAGCAAAAGTATAATCTTTTGTCTTTGTATCAATAATCCTAGTTTTGAAAATGTAATTACTTATTAATTTTCCTTTTGTGATTATAGGTAAAATAAAAAAATACAAAAGTGTTCAAATTGACATAAATAAAAACGAAAGATAAAAATAATAAATTTTAAAATGTCCATTGGAATCTTTTTGATTAAAAGAAAAACTAATAAAAATTAAAGTAAAAACAATGCCATAAATTAAAAGATCAAGAAGGTCTCCGAGAAGCCTTCTTAAAAAATTAACATTTTGATACATTATTCAAGTGAACTCAAAATCCCTATTTTACGTAATTTTTTATTATCCAATAACAATAGTGATACTTCATTCAATTTATTATGAATATATGGGTTGATTAATTCAAATTTATTTTTTTGATATTCTTTTTCAATTTTTTCTATTAATTCATAGTGTTTTTGAAGCCACATCTTAGTTCTTGTTTCCTTTATTTTTTTCTTCTCACTTTGATACACATAGCGATATAAAATTGTAGTTTCTTTTAAAAATGCTGTTAGCAAAAGCTTAAAGAAATATAATTTTGCATAATTTAACTCATTTTCGTATTTCTCTAAACTAGTACTATTTGTTATTCACTTTTGTATACCATCAAATGAAGATAACATTCTTTTTGAATTAAATCAAATTTCTGACTCAAAAAATTCTCTATAAATCCCGTAGTTGAGATACATATAATTTTTTGATTCTAATAATAAAATATAATTTATTTCTACACACATTTTAGTATCGTTTGTATTTAGTGGTTTATAAGAAAGAATTTTCTTAATTAGTTGTTTCTTAAAAATTTTATTAAAAACAAACGGGTAAGCATAAGCAATAATATTCTTTGATTTTGCAGTAAGAGTTGGTTCTTCAATATTGTTGCGCTGTTTTGGCTTTCAGCGGATTGATCCTATAATCCTTGGACGGAACTCTAAAACATCAACATCATACTTAACTGCTGCAGTTATCATTTTATTAACATAATATTTTTTTAAACTTACATCAGTATTCAAGGTTGCTACGAAATCGCCTTTTGCAATTTGAAAAGCGCTCATTAAATTGTATTGATATGAACTATTTTTCGAGTTATAAATACTGATTAAACGATCATTAAAATATAGTTGATAATTCGCAATCAAATTAATAATTTCAGCTTCTTCATTAGTTTTATTAATGCATAAAATTATTTCAAAATCTTGATTATCCTGCTCTAATAAATCTTTTAAGTATTTTTCAACATCTTTTTTCGAATCATTCATTACTGAAATTAAAGAAAGTTTCATTATTGCTCCTCAAGATTTTATATAAATTAATTTTACCATATTTACTTAAGATAAGACAAAAATGACCCATTGTAATAACAAGAGGTCATTTATTTGTAATCATTAATACCATTAAATACTTGTTCATCAGGATTATTAATTTCTCAAAATTTATTTGCTTCGCGTTTTGCTTTAATTCTTTGATTTACTGATTCAAATCATATAAAGAATTTAGGCATTATAAATAATGCAATTAAAGCAACTAATAACATTGAAATTAATGAAAAAATTACAAACCAAACATCAAAAACACTGTTAAATCCTAAAATTATAAACAACGAAAGATAAACACCAATAATCAACAATACGAATCTTTTAATAGAACTAATAATTAGTTTATTAACCACCGTTTTAATATTTTCTTTTGTCATTATATGTTGATAATAATTATGTCTTATTAAAATTCTTAATTTCGCTAACAACAATGATGCGCTATAGATATATAAGATATCAAAAATTAACATTGACAAGACTACATAACTATTTATTTTAATTCTAGTGATAAATAATATAGCAAAGAATGCTAAAAATAAAATTATAAAACCAACCAAAGCACTTAAGGCATACGAAACACCCATTCTAATGCTAAAGAAGACTAGAATAATAACGGCAAATATCAAGAATAAAAGTGATAAATTATTAAAGGTTTTTAATGCTTCGTTATTAGAAACTTGATAAGTATTTATTTCTAGTGGTAATTGAGTTGAATTATTAATTGCTTCTTGAATATTATTTAATTCATTATTACTTAATAATTTTGATGTTTGCACCGAAATCATAAAATTGTCTGTATTATCGATTGTAAATAATTTTGTAACATCATAACTTAAATTAAATTGACTTAAATTTGGATTTTTACCAAGTGAATTAATTATATGATTTATATCATTTTGTAAAAGAAGTTGATTAAATTTTGAACTTCCTTGAACTGTAATGACAGTACCACCACCAAAAATATCTTTAAACGTAAACGCTCCTAAAATACTTCTATTAATTAAACTTAATGTAATAAAGACAATCAATCCAATTACTATTAATGTTAAGATGGTGATAGTAGAAACATTTAATGTTTTATTAAAGTTGTAATTTTTCTTACTTAAGTTAATATTTTTGAAATTATTTTTAAACAAAATACCAAATAATCATAATTTCTTATTTTCAAAACTATTAACAATTCATTCAATGATAAATTTATTAAATGCTAATAAAGAGAAAAGTCCAACTAAACTTGCAACAATAAATATTACACCCGAAGTATTAAGTGGTTTTAATGCAAAAAAGAAAATAAACAAACCAATTACCAAAATAAACACGTTAGAATCTATAATTCATCATAATGACTCTTTGAACGAATTTTTTATTGCTTTTTTTTGCGTATCTCCCGAGGAAATTTGTTTTTTAATATTATCAAACATCAACACACTTGTGTCTAAGAATAATCAATATGTTGATAAAATAATCATAAAGATATGTGGCGAATATTCACCCCTTAATGCTGTAAATATTAATAGTGTTAAAAATATATATAATGCAGCAGAAATAGTATTTAAAGCTCCTAATAAACCATAATTTACAATCATTATTAATGATATTAAAGAAAAAATCACTATAGATGCTATCATTGTATAAAACAACGCACCACGATTTTTTTCAATAAATGCATAACTACTTGAAATAAGATCTAATGTATAGTCACTCAGTGCATAATTAATTTTATTCGCAATTCTTGTTGCTTCAGTATTTGTAAAAGTTTCATTATGTAAGATTAGATTTTCACCATTAAAAACATGATCGACCGGTATTATTGCAATTAAATATTCACTTAAAACTGGTATGATAAATTTTTTAATTTGATTTTCTTTTTTGGTTTCTTTATCTTCGATTTCTTCGTTTACATGAATAAATTTTCACATATTTCTGCCGGATTTTTCTCATTGTGTATTATATTGAGTTTCCGCAATTCTTTTTAATTTATCATAATTTAATCAGATTAGGATTTTTTTACCATCAGTTTTTGAAATCTCTTCGGTAGCCTTTGATCATTCAGATTTTCCATCTTGACTATTAAAACTAACTTCAATTGTATTCTCGCGATTAAAGTTTGAATTAGTATAAATTGCTCCATTTTTGCGAAACGGTGGTATATATTGATTTAAATCCGAATCAATTAAAACTTGATCTTTTTTATAAAAACCATCTAAAAACAATGGATGCATATCAACATCAGTCGCAATTAGAGTGGGCTTATTAATTAGTTCATTTTCATACAAAGTTTTAGATTCATTATTAAAATTTCCGCCTTGATTTACATAAACAATTCCATCAGAAAGTGTAGTTACATATGCATTTGGGATACGTTTAGAAATATCAGAATTTACATTTTCTGTTTGTTCAGAATTCGCTATTTTATTGTTATATTTAACATTTAAAACAGTTTTAATTCCATTATTGTATTCAATAGAAGTTTTAGAATTTTTTGAAATATAAAAGGCGCTTCCTAATGCAATAGATAAAATTGCTGTAATTATTACTAGAAAACCGATAACCATCCTTATTACTTTATTTGATAATAAGAATTTTTTTATTTTATTCATAATAAAAATATTATCACAATTTATTACTTTTTGTATTAAGAAATGTTGATTATAGTAATTTTTGCGAAATTAAATAGTCTATTCCTTTTGATGTAATTCTTCTTCCTCTTGAACTTTTTTCAATTAAGTTTAAATATAATAAAATTGGTTCAATTTCAGAGACTATGTCTCCTTTTTCGCGTATAGTTAATCCTGAAATTGTATTTAAGGAAACGCTATTTTGATCGAAACCATCTTTTAGAATCTCTAAATATTGGATGTGTTCATTGGTTAAACCATATTTATAAATTTCTAAACTCCGTAAAGTTTTCTTAACTATTTTACGATCTATAACTCCCGAATTGTGTGAAATTGCAAAATCATAAACGCGCTGAATTATATGATTGGCAATTCTGGGCGTTAGTCTTGAATATTCTGTTAATTGTTCCAAAATTTTAGTTTCTACACCAATTTGCATCTTTTTACAAGTATTCTTTAAAATCTTTATAATATCATCTTGAGTGTAACCGATAATTCGACCAATATAACCAAATCTATCCTTTAAAGGTTGGATAATTTCATTAATTTTCGTGGTTGCAGCAATCAAAGTAAACGGTTTTATTTTCATTCGCATAGAACGAGAATTCCCTTCTACACCTATGATTAAGTCAAAAACAAAATCTTCCATTGCATTATATAAAAATTCAATAACATTTTTATTAACGCTATGTATTTCATCAATAAACAAAATATCACCTTCGTTGATAACTGATAACATACTGATTAAATCTGATTTTTTCTCTATATTTGCGCCTTGTACAAAATGAATATTACTTTGATATTCATTTGCGATAATACTTGCTAATGTAGTTTTACCCATTCCAGGAGATCCATAAAATAAAATATGTGGTAAAACTTTGTTTTGTTTTTTAGCACTTTCTATAATGGTCTGTAAAGTGCTTTTCAGATGAATTTGACCTATAAAATCATTAAAATTCTGTGGTCTAAGCTCTAATTTCTCCATCTTTTACACTAGTTATTAAAACTATACTTTCCTCAATCATTTTATCTAAATCTTTTCTTTCTTTTAAGTTTATTAATGCATATTCAATTTGTTTTTTCTTAAAACCAAGTGATTGTAGTGTTGAAGATAGTTCAGTTAGTATTGAAGTATTTTCAGAATTACTTACAATAACTTTATCAATCATTTTCTTTCATTTTTCTGTTAATTCAACACATATTAAACGCGCAGTTTTTTCTGAAACAAATTGGCATTTTGCTAATTCAAGATAATTATTTTCTGCTATATACCTAGCTATTAATTCTCAACCTTTATCCAACATTAATATAGCTATTTTTGGTCCTATTTTATCTACATTAATTAGATCCATAAACAAAACACGCTCTTTAAATTCTTTAAAACCATAAAAGTTGTGTAAGTAATCGGTCGCATGTTCATAAATATAGATTTTGAGTTTTTGTCCAATTTCAAATCGATTGATATTTGGGACAGTGACAATATGTCCATCGCCACGACTTTCAAATATTAAATTGTTTTTATTTTTATGTACTATTTCACCTATTTTGTAAAGTATCATTTTGTCCTCCAATTTATATATAAATGTTTTACAAAAACAGAACAAAAAAGGGAAAAAATTTTTGTTCTGTTTTTGTATAAATTTCTTTAGTAATTACCATCATCGTCTGATGAAATTTGATGTTTTATTAAAATTCAATTATCATAATCTGCCAAAACTTCGTTATGCCTTTCTTGATCGTTACATAATTCTATTTCATAATTTAATAAAGCATTCATCAATTCATGTGTTTGAGTTTTGATGATTGTTTGAACTTTGGAATTTAGTTCCAATTTTTTATTAATATCTTGATTTTTATACTCTAAAAAATTTGTATAAACATAATGTTTCTTACCTTTATGAAGCTGTATAAAGCGTTTATTAAGAAAAAAATTATCATTTATATGTGATGGAAAGTTTATATCTTGTCCTAAAACTAAATATTGTGAAAATTTTGAAAACGGTTTAGAAAACAAATGTTCATATTCACCACTTTCAACAAGTTGATTATCATCAAATAAAAACAAGCTTTGAAAATCATTTCTTAAAACTAATTGATCATCTGTAACATAAATATAAGGAACATTATATTTTTCAGAGATTAAATTCACTACCCTAATAAATTCTTCTTTTAATTCATATTTTAAATCATTATTAAAATCTTTAATAATTATTAATTCCGCTTCATCAAATCAGTTTTTTAAAAATTTAATTTTTATTTTATCTATAGTTTTAAGATATTTATAAGGTACCAAAAAATACTTTGAGTTTACTGAAATATTTTCAATTAATTGTGTTAATTTTAAAACAGCAATAATTTGTTTTATTAATTTTTTTGAGAGCTTTTTTTTGGAAACTGAATATGAACTAATACCTAATAAAAAATTAGTAATTCAGTTATCATAAGAAAATAGGTTATATAAAATTTTGAAATTTTTATCAGCCTTTTGTTTAAAAATACTAAACCTTTGATTTTCATTAAGAATCTTTTGAATCGTATTAAATGATTGCGATAAAGTTTTATTTAAAAGTTTAAAATTAGATGAAAATCGTTTTACTTTATTCTTTTTATTTTTTTGTGAATTAATAAATAATTTATTTTCAAAATAATTATCTCATTTTATTTCTGCTTCAGCTGTTTTAAGTTGTTGTCCTGCATTATATAATTCTAAAAGATGTTTATCACTGTGTACTTGTTTATAAATAACATTATCTATTTTTTGAATTTCTTTTTTTATTTTACGTATTCTTAATATCACTTCCGAATAACGCTGTTTTGAATATAAAGTATAAATATCAATCTCAGGGTTAAATTCATAATAAATAAAATTACGTAGTTTTTTTAATACTGTGTATTGATCTTTTTCATTAACTTTATAAATATTATTAATAAAAAAATTAGTTTTATTTTCAAATTCTTCTTCTAATTTACAAAGTTCCTCGTAAGTTAAATATAACAAATGTCTTTTTCGATACTTCAAAAAATTATAACTACGTTTTTTGATTAAGAATAACTTATAAAGTTCTACATAATCTGAAAAAATTGCCTTACTATATTTTAGTTTATATCTAATAATTGAAAGTTCTTTAGAATATTTATTTAAATTGTTATTAATAAAAATGACAGCTTGTTGCTTTATTGTTTTTAAAAATTTTTTATAATGGTATATTTCAGTTAAATAGTCGCGTTTCTTTAATTCTTTGGAAACTTGCATATTAGAAGTTTTATTAATTTTATTTAAGTAGTATATACGTTTTTTAAATTCAATTACTTTATTTTTTTGAACCGCTAAATTTGAATTTTCAAAGTTTAAAAAAATATTTTCAATTTCTGATTTTAAATCACGAAAAAAGTTTAAAAATAAATCAAAAAGTTTAACTTGATAAGATACAAATAAAATACGGTATTCTTCTATGCTCTTTTCTTGAAGATGAGTTTGACCTTTTTTTGCAATATTTTTCTTTAATAAATCAATTTCACGAATATAATCTTGGTTTATTGATACAAAATTAGGCATAAAATCAAAGAGGTGTTTGTAAAATAAATTTTTTAATAAATAAATATTTTCTTTATTTATTGATGTAATTTTATTATAGTAATATTGATAGCGAAAATCAGTATTTAAACATACTTTTCATATTTCATTAATCGGAAATGTTTCATCTTGATTATTCACTATCTCTTCGATATCTAATATGGAAATTTTGTTTAATATTTTCTTTTTATTAGATTCATAACCGAGGCCTTCAGAATTATTACCACGAAATAATACAACAACATCTTTATTAGATCTTAACGCACGTCAAAATGAATCAAAAGTTAAATTTTGATTCATTTTGCTAAAAAAGAAAAGATTACGTTTATGTGTTATTGTAATTTTTGGAACGCTAAATGTATGTGATTCTTCACTATTATTTTTTCGTCCATACCAACTTCGCTTGCTATCCTCAAAAAGATTTTCTAATATAAATAAAAATTTATCTTCGTTCATAAACCCTCTATTTGTAAGATAAATTACTATTTTTGTAAATTAGTTTTGAAATAATTTCATATGTATAATAAATAACAAAAGTATTAAATCATATTTTAACAGGACCAGATAAAATATGTTGTGAAATTCAAAAGAAAATATCTTTGCCATCTTTATTTCCTAATGATAGCAAGTCTGCATATGCTAGTACTGGGATATTTACTAACTCTAAAAATGCCGAGAAGACCACAATCGGTACAAGTGTTAAATAAGTTTTGGTTTTAAAGAAAAAACGACCTAAAAACACAAAAAATAACATCATTGAAGTTCCACCAGACATTAAACCTAATAAAATATATTTATTTTTTATAATTCCTTTTTGAATGATTTCATCAGGCGAATTTAGAACAAACCAAGCAAAACTAGCAATAACTAACGTTAAAAGAATTATACTTGCAAATAAATAAATATTTTTAAGTAAATTATCTGCATCATTTTGATTAATATATTTCTTTTTATTGTTTAATTTAATAAGTTTATCAGCTACTACATCTGCTTTTTTGAATTCATTTTGATCTTTTAAAAACTTATATTTATATGCATATATTGTAAGTTTTTGTGAAATTCTTTGCAAACGAAATTCACGACTGAATGCAGTTTTTAAAATTTGATTAAAGTAAATCCCAAATAAACCAGAAACCAAACCATTAATAGCAGTCGCTACGGTATATACCGGATTATAACCTGCTGGCGGGATAAAAAGTAATGAAAGTAAATCACTTACTATACCAACAAAAACTCCTACCACTGGTCCAAATATAAAACCAGCTATTTTTACCGGTAAACCTATAAAAGAAAATTTATATGTAGGTAATGAAACAATAGGGATTATTTGAGCAACAACAATAGTAAAACTAACTGAAATGGCAATTAAAATAGATACCATCACCATATTTTTGATGGTTCATTTTGGAAAAAGACTAATTTCTTTTCAGTTTTTACTTTTTACTTTATCTATCACTCGTTTCATAACCTAAATTTTATAGTATTTTTTCATTTTTGTTTGTATTTGTTAAATTTTATAAGGTCTATATGACTTTGCCATTAATTCGATTGCGATTTGAATCAATATTTAAAATTTCTAAGTCAATGATCATTCCTACATAATATTTTTCAAAAATAGATTGATTCTCTAACTTTGCATCATTGAGATGGATAAATAAATGTTTTTTAAGACCTATATATACAAATAAACCAAAATCTGTAATATTCTCGATTGTTCCTTGTAATTTAAAACCAGGTTGTAAATCTTGTATCTCTAAAATCTTATCTTTAATCAAAAATCCACTTTTATTCTTATCAAAATTTTTAATTGGATTTTCTAAAGCGTTTAAAATTAATTCAATTTCATATTTTTTATCACTAAATTCATTAAACAATTCTTTTTTAATTGTCTCAGAAATTTTAATTCCTGTTTCTTTTGGTTGAAAATGATATTTAGCAATTATATAGTTAGCTAATTGATATGATTCAGGATGGATAAAGGTTTTATCTAGAAAATTTTCAGAATTAAAAATTCTCAAAAAACCAATGCTTTGTTCAAAAGTTTTTTCTCCTAATCCTTTAACTTTCTTTAATTCGTTGCGATTTGTAAAATTACCAACTAACTTACGATATTCCAATATCTTTTCTACAATTTTGTTATTTAAACCTGAAACATAAGTTAAAATAGATTTTGTTGCAGAGTTCAAATCTACACCAGTTTCATTAACGACTTTATCTACCTTATATTTTAATTTTTCCTCTAATTCTCTTTGATTTACATCATGTTGATATTGTCCAACTCCTATTGATTTAGGGTTAATTTTCACTAGTTCATTTAGTGGGTCCAAGAATTTTCTTCCGATATTTACAGCACTTCTTTCTTCAACTGATAAATTCGGAAATTCTTCTTGTGCTATTTTAGAAGTTGAATAGACACTCGCACCAACTTCAGAAACAATCGCTCATTTTACATTTAATTTTTGTTTTTGTATAAAATCAGCGATAAATAACTCGGTCTCACGCGAAGCGGTACCATTGCCGATTACTATAATATCAATTTCAGGGAATTTTTGAAAAATTTTTATCAAAGTGGTTTGTGCTTGAATGATTTTAAATAAAGGGGCATTTGGAAATATTTTATCTATAAATAAAACTTCTGAATTCGAATTTAAAACAGCCAACTTGCAACCACTTACAAAAGCAGGATCGATCGCTAAAATAGTGTGTCCATATGTTGCCGGTGCTTTTAAAAGTTTTTCTAATGAAGTAGCAAATACTTCAATCGCGCTATGTTGTGCCTTATCAAATAATTCATTAAAAATTTCTCGTTCAATTGATGGTAAAATTAATCTTTTTAAACTATCTTCTACTGGTAAAATTAAATTTTTGATATTGATTTTTTTATGATCATATTGATATAAGATAGTATTAATCAAAGGTTGAATATTGTAATTAAAATTAAGTGATAAAATATTTAATTTTATCCCTCGATTAATAGCTAAGATATTATGATTCTTTATAAATTTAATTGGTTTATTAAAGTCATAATAATTACTAAAATTTTCATTTAAATCTTCTACTTTCTTTTTTTGTTTAGTTTGTAAGGTTGCATACTTATAAATACTTTCTTTCACAAATTCTCTTACTTTCACATCCTGAGAAATGATTTGTGCAATGATAAAATTTGCTTGTTGTATAGCGAATTTTACATTTGTAACTTTTTCATTAAAATATTTTTTTGCTTCTATAAACACATTAAATTTTGGATTTTTGTTATTTAAAATTGTTTGTGCTAATGGTTGTAAACCTAACGCAATCGCTTCGGTGGCTTTGGTTATTTTTCCTACTTTAAATGGCTCATATATTGCCTCTAAATTGCTTTTAGTTGTCGTTTTTAAAATTGTTTCTTGCAGTTGTTCGGTTAATAATTCTTTTTCCTTTAATATATCTAAAATTGTTTTTTTGCGTTCTTGAAGTTCTTGATTATATTTATATAATTTTTGAATTTCAAAAACCTGTTCTTCATTTAGACCGCCGGTAGCATCCTTGCGATACCTCGAAATAAAAGGAATGCTACTACCTTGTGATAAAAGATCTAAAACTATTTGAACTTGTTGATTTTTAATATTTAGTTTTTGTGATAGAAGTGTAATAATTTTTTGATTCATTATTTTCCTTTTTTAATTATTTTTTTAAATTTTTGTTTTTCTTTATTTGTTTTTATTTTCATTGACATTAACATTTCTTTAACTGCCTTTTTATTTATTACAGGTGGATTTTGGTTGTTTACATAACTACGCAGTTGTTGTAAAGTTTCTAATAATTGATCTTCTGTTATAAAAAGAACATGATCTTCTATATTGGTAATTTTAATTTTACTTTGTTGTGGAATTATAATTAAACTTGCATAAGGAATTTGTTGTGAGATAAGTTTAAAAGTATGATTTAAATTTTTTTGGCATTGCAAAATTGGATTAGTTACTAATTTATATTTTGATTTAGGATGTTTTTTTAATTTTAACATTATATCGTTAGCATCACCACTCAAAATTCCATTATAAAATTTAATTTCAATAACCACAATAAACACATTAGAAATTAAGAATCCATCGGTCTCAAATATTTTACCGTCATATAAATAACTACTTCCTTTTAAAAACTCAAAGGTATTAGAATCAATATTTTTTTGAAGTTTTTCTCAGATATAACCTTCATACAAAAAGCCTTTTTTTCCTTGCTTATAGTCTATTTTAATTCTTCAATAAAGATATCACACTATCGATGAAATTAAAATAAAACAAAAGAAAACTATAAAAAAAATCGTTAAAATAAGGTGTGTTGAACTAGACATATTCTCCTTGATAAATCTTATAAAGATAAAAATTGAAATTGAACAAGACAATGTCCAATTTCAATTTATTTATTTCTTTGTCTTAGGATTATTTTGACATTTTTCCATACATTCGTTTTTATTATTTCTGTATTTAATCGACGACACAATAAATGGATTAATTCATTTACGAGTAATACCTTGTGCGGTTATATAAAATAGCGGAGCAATTAAACCACCCAAAATCATAGAAATAGTGGCAGATACTACTGAATTATAATAAACATCGTATGCTTCTTTTGTAGTGGCATTAGTATTTTCACTAAGATTAAAATAACCACCAACAACATTATTTATTTGCAAGTAACCATCTTGCACCGGATTCGGTTCAAATGCTAAAAGTGATAGTTGTTGCGCTAAACCACGAAACGGATTTATTGCGGCAGTTCCTGATAAAATACCCATTCAAACACTAAGTGAAATAATAAACATAATAAATAAATCGCGATATTTATTTTTAATATTTGGTGAAAAAATTGGAAATAGCAAAATCGATGTCATTATCATTTCAATAAAGAAAATTCAAGTAGAACCACTATAAATTGCTGTTGTAGAAGTACTATCACCCCTAAATAAGTAAAAAGCTTTTTTAGTTGATGAAATCGCATCTCAAGGTAAATTAGATAAATAACCTGGATGTGAATTTGCAGTAGCTCTACCAACACCAAAAATCATTGCCGCAGCTACAATTGAACCAAGAATTTGAATAAAAATCTTATACGATACATACCACCCGGCTTGACTTCCATTCAAATACCTAAAAATACTTACCGCCGGATTCAAATCACTACTTCAACGTAAAAAGATAATTAATATCAATCCGACAGCGATAAAACCAGCATAAAAACCGACGAATACCGGATGTAATAAAAAGTGTTCTATTACTATTGGTTTACCATTTCTAGAACCTACAACAGTTGATAATCCTGCCAATAAAAGAGATAACATTATGGTTCCAAAAAACTCAGATAAGCCATGAATTATTCAAGTTTTTATATCTTTTGGTTTTTCTGCATTAAATCTTTCAAGTCGTTTTAATTTAAAATAACTAAATATATGGATTTTTTTATCGCGATCCGGGCACACACATTTTTCATTATCATGTTCACACATTATTAAAGTCCATCCCTATTAAGCAACTAATGCGTTGCTAAAATCTCCTTTAGCGGCTGCATCAGCATGCGCTAAAGTATCTCTTGCAATTTGAGTTAAGGCTAAATCAGTTAAGAAAGCTTGATGTGATGTAACTAACACATTATCTAAACTTAAAAGTTCTTTTCATTCAGGATCAATTATTTTAATATCACTACTTCATTGAGATAAATCTTGATAAAATCTTCCCTCTTCACGTTCTAAAACATCTGTTGCTAAACCACGAATTTTACCAGATTTTAAACTGTTTAATACTGCTTTGATATCAAAAATTTCACCACGCGCTGTATTAATAATTATTACACCATCTTTTAATTCTTTGACGGCTGAATCATCAATTAAATAACGAGTTGATGGTAGTAGCGGACAATGAATTGAAATAAAATCACTTTGATTAAGAAGTTGAGTTAATGAAACAAACTCAATTCCTAATTGTTGCTGTAGTTCGGGATAATTTTCCTGAGCGTATGCATCAAAAACAATTACTTTAGCACCGGTAGCCTTCGCAATATTAATAAACGTTTGCCCGATTTTGCCTGAACCAATTACTCCAACTACAGAATTGGCAATACATTTGCCGTTTAAACCTGAAAGCGAAAAGTTATAATTTTTCACCCTTTGATTAGCAACTAATAAATTGCGGTTTAGTGTTGATAAAGTAGCAAATGCAAACTCTCCAATACTTTCAGCAGAATAATTAAAAATCCTAAAGACTTTAATTCCTAATTTATTTGCTTCAGTTACATCTATCTTATTGAAACCCATTGATCTTTGAAATCAAAATTTAATTCCTAATTTTGAAAGCACCCGCAAAATAACTTTGTCTCCATAAGTATTAACAAAACCACATATAGCATCAAACCCTTTTGCTAATTTAACTGTATTTAAATTTAAATTTTCTTTAAAAAAGGTGATTTGATGTCTAGAGTTATTATGTTTATTAAAATTTTTAACATCATAATCCTTAGCGTCAAAAAATGCAATTTTCATCTTTTAGTCCCTCTTGTTACAATAAACATAACATTGAATTATTAATTTTTAATTATATACTAAATTTAAAAATTTGATAATCATATCAATACTATTCACCGTTAAATTATTAATTGTTTTTAATTTTTACTTTATTTGTTTATTTTTTGTATTATTCTAGATTTTTGTTATTTAATAATGGGAGAAAAATGAAAGAAATTTTATTATATTTTAGTTTAAAATCAAAGGGTGATCAATACCAAATCTATAAAAACATTAAAAACGGAACATCTGTATCATTGCAGGAAGTTAGTGAATTTCAAAAGAAATTAATTGAAAATAACATTAATTATAAAACAATATTAGACGATGACTATCCCAAGGAGCTATATCAAGTAAATGACTGTATGTTTTTATTTTATTACAAAGGAAATTATGATTTAATAAACCAAAAATACAAATTTTATATTGTTAATGAACTTTGAGAAGCATATAATTGGGAAATTATTAATAAAAATATCAACACCTTAGTAAATGAAGTTGTTTTAGTTACAAATAACTACAAAAAAACAGAAAGTCAATTTGTTGATTTTTTTAGAAATAAGGGTGGTTGTATAATCCATTTGGCCAAAGAAGGATTAGATTCATATAACTATGATAAAATTAATTTAGAAAAAGAACTAGTTATTAGTCAATACCCATTACAAACGCACCCAGAAATCAAATATTTTAAACAAGCTAATTTTATTGCATCTGCATTATCAAATTGCTTGTTGTCTTTATCAATTAAAAAAGAATCGAAATCTAATAATTTAATTACATCATTTTTAAATTTAGGAAAAGACGTATTTTGTTTTCCTGGACGTGAAATTAATGACGGTAATAATCAATTAATTGATTCTGGTGCAAATTTAATCTTATCAATATCTAAAGTCATCAATATTTAGAAACAAAATAAAAAGAGCAATTATATTGCTCTCTTAAAATGCAAACCTAAAAGCTACACTATAAAATTTATGTAAATTAGTGTAGTTTTTTTGTTTTTTTACTTTTTAATATTTGATAAAAAAAATAAAATTTTATTGATTTTAAAAAACCCCTTTTCTATCTAATAGATAGAAAGGAGCCATCATCAGTAATAATTTTACTCTTAAAACAAGAGTTTCATTAGAATTTTTACTTAAAAATACAGACTTATCTTTAAACGAAATTTCAACTAAGTTAGGGTTCTCGAAATCATCTATAATAAGAGAAATAAAAAGAAATTCTGATTTATATGGTTATGATGCCTATTATGCACAAAAAAAGCATAATATAAGAGAACAATGGAAAAATCATTGTCTTTTAAAATCAAAAATGGAAAGTTTTTTGGAGTTTAGCGAAATTTTTAAGAAAAAATTTAATAAAAGAAATTTTGGTGTAGATGTGACTTATCAATTTATTAAAAATACGAAGAAGATTAAAAGGCCATCATTAAGGTCTGTGTTTAATTGAATAAATAGTGGTATTTGAATAATAAATAGAAATGATTGTTTACGCAAAAAATACAAAAAAAGAAATAAAGAAGATTATCAAAGCGCATCAGATAAATTGGTCGGTAAAAGATTGGTTCGTCCAATATGATCAAGACCAAAAATCGTGATGGAAAGAAAGGAATTTGGTCATTGAGAAATTGATTTGATAATAGGTAAAAATAGAGCTAAAAGCAGTCATCTAATTACTTTTACAAAAAGATTATCACGTTATGGAATAATAATTCTTTTAAAAGAGAAAAATCCTTGATTAATCATTAGATTACTATGAGACACTATTAAAAAATATAAATTAAATATAAAATCCATAACCCAGGATAACGGATGAGAGTTTAATAAGTTGTTTTATTTAGCATATAGATTAGGTATATATATTTATAAAACTGAGGCATATGCGTCGCAGCAAAAAGCAAGTATTGAAAATTTTAATAGCATCGTGAGACGATATTTTCCAAAAGGAACTAGTTTTAATAACTTCACCGAAGAAGAGATTTTAAAAGTTCAAAATAAAATAAATAATATGCCTAGAAAATTACATAATTATCAATCAGCAGATGAAATCTTTTTTGATTACAATTATTACAAAGATAAATGAAAAGAAATACCAGAGAACGAACCGTTATATGTATATTCACATTTAAAAAGAAAATCAAATACATCAAAAAACACATTCTTTAAAAAATATAAATAAGAAAGATAATTTAGATAGAAAAGGAAGAAAAGATGGCATGTAAACTATCTTTTCTTATTTTTAATAAATAAAAAATATTTTTTTAAAATTAAATTCCTCTATTACACTACCCCTACTTTCTTTTTTTAAAAAATATGGAGCGGGGAGGTGTAATAGGAAAATAAAAATAAAAAATTTACTTCCATATTTTAAAAAAATATATCAAATACAAATACAAAAAAAGATGACTTTTAAAAAATATCATCTTTTTTTGTATAAAATTTTTGCTATTTAGTGTAGCTTTTAGGTTTGCAATTCAGCCTTTTATAATGTGAAAAAAATATGAAACAAAAAAAGCAAAAAACAAGATTTTTATAATATTTTTATACATTTCAAAAAATTTCATTTGTTAATTTATATGTTGTATTTTACAATAATGATGTACTAATTAAACAAAGAAAGCAAAATATATAATCAAATATAAATTAAATTTTTTATGGAGGAATTTTAATTAGATGAACAAAAAATTAAAAAAATTACTTTGAATAACATCAGGAGTGGTGTTTGCTACAACTGTATCTGTGGGTTATATTTATCTTCCTGATAATTCTAAAACACAAAAGACACAAATACCTTGATATGAAAAATATCAAAATAGCAAAACGGTAGTAAGAGAAAATAAGTTTAATCTAAATTCTACAAACGATGCAAATGATATTAATATTAACAATCATTTTGAATTAAAATTATTATTAAATTATGAATTTATTGATAATACAAATAATGATTTTATAAAACAAAAGAATCATGAATTTCTCGATAATATTAAAAAGCAAGACAAATTAAATAGGTTAGTTTTAAATTATGAAACAAGTGAAATGATGCCTATTGTTTGATTTTATTTTAAAAATGAAAATGATCGCGAGAGTTTTTTAAAAAATATAATAGAAAAAAACGAAATTTTTCAAGCAATTATTTTTCCTAATAAAACAAAACCAAATTCTAATTTTAATTTAAATAAGAGAGAAAATAATAATATAGAAAAAGCTAAAGATCCATATTTTAAATTTGATAGAAAAATCGATAATAGTAATTCTACATTCGTAAATTTTGATGCTCAGAAATTAAGGGAAGATAAAAGGGGTTACGCTAACACATCATCTATCGGTATTTTAGAAGTAGAAGGTACATTAGATGCTAGTAAGACGGATGATTATAAGAAATTTGGATATGAAATTTATTCTGATTCACTTGATAACATAAACCATCACGCGCAAGAAGTTTCAATGATAGCGGCTGGTAATCAGGGTATTGACCGATACGCAAAATTATATTTTGCATCATATAAAACAGATGCACAATGAATGAAAGCAATAGAGTGATTTGTAGAGAAAAAAGGTGTTAGAGTAATTAATCATAGCTATGGTTTTAGTTATGACGACCCTAATTATAAATACAACGAAAATAATCTCTTTTTAGATTATATTTCAAGAAAATATGGAGTAGTTAATGTTTTTTCATCAGGTAACGCTAATGATAAAAGAGAAAAATATAACGAGTGAATAATAGGAAGTAAATTATCATTTAATAATCTTGTGGTTGGTGCACTAGGATATAATGAATGAACAAAAAAGACGACTGATAGAATTGCAGATTATTCAAATTACTTATTATATAATGATTATTCAGAACTTTCTAAACCTAATGTTGTAGCTCCTGGATATTTATATTCTAGATATTATTACGAAGATGACTTTTTTAAAATTAAAAAATATGGGGATTTTGATGGTACAAGTTATGCTGCTCCAATAGTTTCGGGTTTAATTTCAACTCTGTTAAGAGAAAAAACATTTTTAAACACAGATTCAAAAAGATTACAAGCAGTAAAAGCAATTATAGGTGCTTCTTCGAGAACTCCTAATATAATTGATAAAATTAAGTATAAGAAAAACGGATATTCAGTGATTTATGGTGCAGGAATTGCTGATTTTGAAAAAATGTTAGAAGCAGCCGATAATATAGAACTTAAAAATATATCAAAAAATGAAACAGGAATAATAATGACTTCAAAAGAAATATTTGTGGATAAAAATAAGCATATAAAGGGTGCTATTTCTTGATTATTTAATGCTGGTATCTTGAAAAATAAGGAAAATCTACCAACATATAATGCTAATGTTAATTGATGATGGCTCTTAGGTGTATTAGGTGGTATTATCGCAAATTCTGTTGAAGGTGCCAGATTAACAAGAGAAAAAGATGAATGATATAAAACACATATTAATTCAGAAAGATTGAATCTTGAAACAACTAACAAAAAACAAGGTAATAATTTCTTTACTGATTATGACATAATTTTACAAAAAAAAGATAGATTAGGTAATTGAAATAATATAGATAAAAAAAATTCCATAAGATCTAATGATGAAATTTTAGAATATATCACAAGCGAAAGCGGAACATATCGCTTTGCAATCAAAAAATATGCTGATTCACTATTTAATAATTCAATCGATGATAGTTTAGCGTTAACATACACAATAAGGTAGGAAATAATGAAAAAGAAACATTTATCTTGATTGATTCCTTTTTTGTCAATTCCTATGCTTTCCCTTGCTTCGTGCGTAAGTATAATTGATAACGAAAATAACAAAAAAGATGAAGAATATAATGATGAGAAATATGCAGAAAATTTCTATGATTTATTAGGAAAAGCTCAAAAAGAAAGTCAAATAAGTACACCTGATGATGACTTTTTTGAAGTTATATTTTGAGCTTATAATTTTAGTTTTCAAGCACGTGAATCTGGTGAAAAAGTTTTTATTAATAACGTAGATAAAAATTATGTTTTAATAAAAAATACACAGGAATTACAAGAAAAAATCTTAAATAAATTAAACACTGATTTTTTTAAAGGTGTTAATATAGAAACAACTGATAAAGAAAATGAATATAAAAAAGCCGAGGAATTAAACGATACACAATTAAAAGAGTTTATTAATCGGAAATTTAGCAAGATATTTTTAAATAATGAACCGATTGAGATGTTTTTCAAAAAAAAGAACTTATTTATATTTCAAAGTATAATTACTGGTGATTCATTAAGCTCATTGCATATAGTACCTTCTACAGAACAAAATGTTTATAACTTAGTTAGACCCTCAGCTATTCTTAATTATCACAGAGCTTTTCCTACAGTACGTCGCCCCATAACTTTTAGTTTATATTACAAGGTTTTTGACAAATCAATTGATAATGTAGAGATAAAACAAAGACTAAACAAGAAGCAAGCAATACAGTTATATAAAAATCTTTTGAGTAAATATAAGCACGATGACTAATTAGTAAAACACGAAATTTATGTAAAAATCAAAGTAATTTTCGCGTTTTTATAGTAAAATTTTAAAAACAAAATTAGGATAGTTTATAATTAATATTATGAAATTAAAATACCTGTATTTCCCACTTTTGTGGGATTTTTTATACACTTTAAAAATTCTCTTATATATTACATATATAAGAGATACACAAAAAATTTTTATTTTTTTCTTATTGTTTCTTACTATTTATGGTATAATTTATGTATGGAAAGTCTAAAAGTATTTAATGTATCAGGAAATAAAAAAGGAATAACTTATAAATATGTTGGTTGATACAAAGGGAATGGTGACAGAAATTTTCATAGGTGATTTAGTTTAGGACTCTTGTCTGATTTGCTACAAATAAATCCAAAAGCTAATGAAATTTTGAAAACTCGTATAAAAGCTTTTAGTAAAAACGATGATAAAGAATTTATTAAACAATCTCTTTTAGATTCATTAAAAGAAACTAAAACAACAAAAAGAATAAATGTTAATGTAGGAAATCACTTAATATATGACTTATTAGATAAATACAAAATATTTGATTATATAAGTGATAAGAAAATGCATTCAAAGCTAAAAACAGTTTTTTATTACCTAATTTCAAGGAGAATAACAAATCCAACAAGCATTCTACAAAGTTTCAATGACCAAGAAATGTATATAAACAGACAAATTGTTTCTAAAAATACCTTTTATAGAACACTTGATTTTGTGACTGATAATTCTGATACTTTATTAAATTCATTAAATGATATGGTCTTAGAAAATACAGATAGAGATACAAGCGAGTTATTCTACGATTCATCAACAGTTTATTTTGAAACATTTAAAAGAGATGGTTTAAAACAACCAGGTTATTCAAAAGATGGTAAATTTAAAGAAGACCAAATTGTTTTAGGTCTTGCATGTGATAAAAATGGTATTCCATTTCATCTAAAAGTTTTTAAAGGAAATACAGCAGACTCAAAAACTTTTATACCTTTTATGGTGGAATTACAAAGAAAATATAATAATGGTATTAAAAATCTAACAGTTATATCAGATAGAGGGATGAGTACGACACCAAATATTCGTTATTTAGAACAAAAAGGAATTAATTATATTATTTCTTGTCGCGCTAAATCTAGCAGTCAAAAGTTTAAGAATTTCGTGTTAGATAAAAATGATTATATACAATTAAATAACGATGTAATGTATAAAGAATCTTTATCATATTCTACTTATAAAAACAAAAGACAAACAACTTCTATTAGAAGAAAAATTGCTACATTTAGCAAAAAAAGAGCAATCAAAGATCGTAATGATCGTGATGCATTGATTGATAATTTTCGAAAGAAACAAGATGAATTCGGAATCGTTGATTCAAATAAATTAGTCGGTTCTAAAAAATGCAAATTCTTTAAGGAAGTTTCAAATTTAAAGTTTGAATTGGACTATAAAAAAATAAATGAAGATAAAAAATTTGATGGATTATATGTTTATGAAACAAACCTTGAAGATAAAACTGTCGCAGAAATTATGGGAACTTATAAAAGACAATGACAAATTGAATCAAATTTTAGAAGTTTAAAAACTTTTTTAGCTATTAAACCAATTTATGTAAGGTTAGAAGAACATATTATTGGACATCTATTAATTTGTTTTACTTCATTAGTAGTACTTAAATATTTAATTTATATCTTTAGACAATTTAATAAAGAAACAGGATTGGTCAGAGAATATACAGAACAAAAACTAATTAAATTATTAAATCAAATTTCAATTTCGCAAAAAGTTGATATTATGACCGGAGAAATATTGGAATCAGAAAGAAATGCGATACCGAAAATGGATGATGCATGAGATATCTTTGATGATTGCCGAAAAACAGTAAGAAAAAGCTGATAAAAAAAGACGTTTATTCTTTAAATATAGTGATAAACGTTTTTTACATCCATAAAAGTGGGAAATACAGGAAAAAAGATGACTTTTAAAAAATATCATCTTTTTTTGTATAAAATTTTTGCCATTGAATGTAGCTTTTAGGTTTGCAATTCAGCAAAAAGAGCAATATAATTGCTCTTTTTATCATGTTTATTTAGAAATTCTTTCAGGATATACTGAAACAAATTTTCTATTTTTTTTGCTTTCGTATTTTACATAACCATCAATTAAGGTAAATAATGTATCATCTCCACCGCGACCAACATTATTACCAGGGTGGATTTTAGTTCCACGTTGTCTGTAAATAATTGAGCCTGCTGTTGCAAATTGTCCGTCACCTAATTTAGCACCTAAGCGTTTTGAATGTGAATCACGACCATTTTTAGTAGATCCACCTGCTTTTGTCTTTGCCATTTTCTAATTATCCTTGAATTGAAGTAATTTTAACACGTGTATATGGTTGACGGTGCCCTAATTTTCTTTTATGAGTTGATTTTGCATTGTGACGATACACAATAATTTTCTTTGCTTTACCTTGCTTTTCAATTGTTCCTAATACGACAGCATTTTTTAAATGAGGTTTTCCAATTTTGGTATCTACAAGTAAAACTTTGTCAAATTTTACTTCCGAACCTTCTTCACCTTCTATTTTTTCAATGAAGATGGTTTGACCTTCTTTAACTAAAAGTTGTTTCCCACCTGTTTCAATGATTGCTAACATGCAATTTCTCCTAATAAGTGGCTCGTCTTTAAGGTGAGCAGTGCTACTTTAAACCTTTTTAGAACGGTTACTCACGGTAACAGTGTTATTATACCAAAAACCAAAATAATTTAAAAAATTATATAATTAGTTTTCGTGATCGCTGAAGAAGCCTTAGTTTCGTTATTTCATTTATATGTGGTTACTTTATCTTTAATTTCTCCAGATGTTGAAAATGCTGATTTAAACAAACCAACCAAGGAAGCCAACGCAGACGCTAAAAGTGGAATATTTGTTAAAAGCGCCGTAAAAGCAAATCCTGGTTTTATTTTTTCTAATTCTTTGTTATTTATTTTTTGTAATTGATTAAGTTTCATATATACCTCCACTTAGTATATAAAAAAACACAAAAAATGAACCAATAAAGGAAATTTTTAGTGTTCAACAAAATCAGTGTTAAAATTACCAATGACTGTATGAACTTTTGTGATAGATATTCATATTTTAGGATCTAACGTTTTTAAATCAGAAATAATATTTGGAGTTTCTAAAATTAACATTACAGTACTAATTTTAGTTGCAAATTTACCTGTATAACCTGATTTATATCTTTCAATTCGGTATGAGTGTCAATAATCAATTAATTTGAAGTAAACAAGCACTTTCGCAGGGTCACTACAAACAATGGTCACGTTAACCTTTTTATATTTTGGATAAATAATATCTATAAAAACATTAACTACTAAAATGTATAAAAAAGTTGTTAATTCACGAATTCCAAAATAAACTTTATGATTGATACCTTTTTCTGTAAGATAATTTCAGGTTTGAATAATCTTAAGTACATCTTTATTTTGTATATCAATCTCTCTATAGATTGGCGCTTTAACTATCCCTTCGATTATTTTTTTATCATTATCAATTGGATATGGATACAAATAATTAGGATTAATAATGGCAAAAATTATTAAGAAAACTATCGCAGTTGCTACACCAATAATTGTTAAAACATTTCCCACACTTTTTTTTGATTTAACTGAATAATAATAAGCAATAATATCAGTTCCACCGGTTGAACCACCCGATTTTCAAGAGATTGAGATTCCTAAAGCAATGAATAAAGCACCAACTATTGAATAAACAATATTAGATCAATTAGTAAAAGGTGGATTTGAATCTGTAAATGTAATGTATTTATTTAAATAAGATTCTAATCCGATTGCATCTAGCGTAAAAAGTAAGTTAGATACAATTTGAAAAATCATAAACGTGAGTGTTAAAAACACAAAACTTTTTTTGATTTTTCAACCAAAAATTAAAAAAAGTGGAATATTACATGCTAAATAAATTAAAGCAAAATAAGATTTAACTGCAGGAACAATATATTGAATTAAGGTTGGTATTCCAGTAACCCCAGACGGAATGGTTTGTGCTCTTTGTAAGAAAATTTGAATTCCGGCATTAAAAATTAATGCGGCAAAAAAAATAGAAATAACCTTAAATCAATATCTTTTCACCAATCATTGAAAAGTAATTTTAGTATCTTTTGAATTTAAAAGATAATGCCCCATTTTATATTTTAATTGTTCAGTTTTCTTTTTTAATTCTTGTTTACTAATACCATCGTTAATAAAGTTCAAAATATTTTTAGAATGAATTTCGCAGGATTCTCGAGTCTCTGGTTTACAACAATTTTTTTTACTCTCTAACGGTGCGGGTGGTTGCGATTTCATAGTGTTATTATTGTATATTTTTTTATGAAAAAAAAAAAAAAAAAAAGATATAAATCCTAATGGGTAAATTAGAATTTATAAAATTGCTTCTTGGTGTCTTTTATAATTATGATTGTGTTTGCTTGGAATCAATAATGTAATCAAAAGTCCTATAATACCACTAAAAATGAGTGCATCGGCAAAATTAAAGGTTCCATTACTATGAACAAATGGAATATAAAAAATGTCCTTTACATATCCAGCAAAAATAAAGCGATCTAAGGCGTTTCCTAAATCTCCGGCTAAAATACAACCAATTAAAATAGCTCTTGTTTTATTTTTACGTTCAATAAAGAAACCGTAACAAAAAATCAAAATAAATAATAAGATACTAATTGTTTGTATTAGATTAGTATTTCGGGTTTTAGCAAATGTTATTCCACCATGTCAAATGCTACGAACCCCTATAATTACATAGTTTATTCATTTATCAGAGCCAGGATAGATCGATTCAGCGTCTTTATAACTACCATCAGAAAATTGAACTTGGTGATTATTTAATGTAGAAATCGCACCATGACTAAAAAGCAAATTTTTAGTAATTTGGTCGATTGCTAAAAATACTATTAACGCACCGAACATAAAAATATAAGTTATTAAAATGCGTTTTTTATTATTTTTTAAATAGTGCAAAAATTTCTTAATTTTAAATTTATTCATAATTATTCAAATTCTCTAATAATTGAATTACATTGTAAACATAATTCATTATTAATATGTTCAGGTTGGTAATGGTTTCAGCATCTTTGACATTTTAATGAATCAAATTTTGCTACTTTTAGATCTTTTGATGTAGTTACCTTACCTACCATCAATAATGTTTTTAAATCTAAGTTATTGATTAATTCTGATTGAATTGGTAAAAATAATTCTAACTCGTTTGAACGTTTAACATCACCAAACTTAATAGCATTTTCAATTAAAACATTAATCTTATCACGTAAAACAAAAAATTCTTTGTAGTCTGATAAAACTTTTTCATCAAATTTACAGTCTTCTAATTTTGGAAGATTTTCTAGCATAACTGATTCTTTTTTATTGATTTTATTAAAAAAACTATATGCCTCCTCAGAAGTTGTTGTTAAAATTGGTGTTAATGCAAGAATTAAGAAATCTACAATCTCATACATATTAGTTAGGGTCATTACGCGTTCGGCATCATTTACACGACGTACGTATAAAATATCTTTAGTAACAGAAAGATAAAAACTAGAAAGCTCTACAACATAGTTTGACAAAAGTTTAACTACTAATAAAAATTTGTACTCATCATAAGCCTTAATTACATTATATTTAAGTTCTTTTAATTGTTCTTGGATAAATAAATGAATTCCAGTACGTTGAATAGTTGGATCATATTTAAATCCATTTAAATTACCTAATAAAAACTTAATAGTATTTCTTAGTTTGCGGTAAACTTCAGTATTTTGTTTTAAAATGTCTTCACTAATAGAAATGTCCCCTTGATATTCCGAATTTGCTACTCATAATCTTAAAATTTCAGTACCTCATTTATTAATAATATCATTAGGTTCAATTGAATTTCCTTTTGATTTAGACATTTTATTACCTTTACCATCAACTACAAAACCATGTGAGATTAAATTTTTATAAGGAGCGACACCCTTATATGCAACAGCATTAATAATTGACGAATTAAATCAACCACGATATTGATCGGTTCCCTCTAAATACAAATCATATGGTAAATTTAAACTTTTCTCAATTTCAACCGCAATGCTCGAAGTACCTGAATCAAATCAAACATCCATAATATCATTTTCTTTACTAAACCCTAGATTACGAAATTTTGACGGCAAAAGTTCATCAACTTCGCGTTCTCATCATACATCAGTTCCAAATTGTCCAACTAAATCAATTACATAATCAAAGATTTCTTCTTCAAAAACTGGTTTACCATTTTTATCATAGAAGATAATTAATGGTACTCCTCAAATTCTTTGACGTGATATAGTTCAATCTGAACGGTTTTCTATCATTGAAAATAAGCGTTTTTTTGCTCATCCAGGATGTGTTTGTACATTATTTTCAATTTCATTTAAAATTTTGCTACGAATTTTATCAATCGAAACAAATCATTGTGGGGTACCTCTAAAAATAATTGGTTTATGTGTTCTTCAGTCATGTGGGTATGAGTGAGTAAATTTTTCAGAAAATAATAAATTTTTTGCTAAAAATTTATTAATTCCTTCGTTTGCAACTTCATAAAATTGACCATCAAATTCTGTATGAGTATTTTCAATATATCCTTTATCTGAGATATGCATGATCATTTCTAGTTTATGTTTTTGTCCAATTAAAAAATCATCCTCACCAAACATTGGTGCTGTATGAACTAATCCGGTTCCTGAATCTACACTAACATGATGTCCAATTACTAAAGGTGCTTTAAATTTTAGAATCGGTGTAAGATATTTAACATTGTGATTTTGTGTTTGTTTTCCTAAAAAAGTAGTTACAATTTGATAATCTTTTCAACCAAATTTCTTTGTTACAATCTCTAAAAGAGATGTTGCAATAATATAATATTTATCGTTATATTTAACTCTACCATATTCAATTTCTTCACCAGCAGCTACGGCAGCGTTTGCTAATAGAGTCCATGGAGTAGTGGTTCAAATTACTAAGTAATCGTCTTTTTTAATTAAATCAAAATCACTTTCAATAACTTTAAATGCTACATAGATTGATGGTGATACTACATCTCGATATTCTACTTCTGATTCAGCTAATGCGCTTTGAGAACTAGGTGACCAAAAAACAGGTTTTAAACCTTTATATACTAAACCATCTAAAACCATTTTTTTAAAGACTTTAAGTTGAGCAACTTCGTATTGTTTGTCTAAAGTGATATAAATTTTTTTGTAATCTGTAAATAATTGTAGTCTCTCGATTTGTTTTTTTTGAATTTCGATCTGATTTAGTGCATATTCCGCTGCTTTTTTCCTTAATGTTAATGGATTTAATTCATCTTTATGTAATTTACTTTCTGTTAGCATTTTATGTTCAATTGGTAGTCCATGTGTATCTCAACCTAAAACAAATGGTGAATAAAAACCTTTTAATGATTTATATCTTACAATAATATCTTTCAATACACGATTTAGTGCATGTCCAACATGAATTCCACCATTCGCATATGGAGGTCCATCGTGTAAGATAAATTTTTCATTCAATTTATTTTTCTTTAATACTTTATGATAAATGTCATTATCTAATCAAAATTTTCTATATTTTGGTTCTTTTAGAATTAAATTTGCTCGCATTTCATAATTCGTTTGCGGCATATTTAATGTCTTCTTATAATCCATTTTTGCTCCTTTTTTAGTAAATTGATAAATAAATAATTATAATTATATAATAAGAATTAAAAAAATAAAAATTACTATATTTTATAAAACTACTTAAGTCTTATAAAATATAGTAATTTTTAGGTGGTGGCCTCGGCAGGAATCGAACCAGCGACACACAGAGCTTCAATCTGTTGCTCTACCTACTGAGCTACAAGGCCAATGGCGGTCCAGACGGGAATCGAACCCGCGTTCTTCTCCGTGACAGGGAGACGTATTAACCACTTTACCACTGAACCACTGGTTGCGGAAACAGGACTTGAACCTGTGACCTTCGGGTTATGAGCCCGACGAGCTGCCAAACTGCTCCATTCCGCGATATAATCTATAAATTTTCTGTTGGTGGCGGGTGATGAGGGATTCGAACCCCCGCGGGCCGTGAAGCCCCTGGCAGTTTTCAAGACTGCTCCCTTCAACCAGGCTTGGGTAATCACCCACATGGTGGACCCAACAGGATTCGAACCTGTAACCGACCGGTTATGAGCCGGTTGCTCTAACCGTTGAGCTATAGGTCCATTACTAAAATTTATAGAAAGATTGGTAGCACCAAAGAGAGTCGAACTCTTGACCTTCCGGGTATGAACCGGATGCTCTAACCAACTGAGCTATAGTGCCATAAAAATGGTGGAGAGTATGGGATTCGAACCCACCACCTCCTGCGTGCAAGGCAGGCGCTCTAGCCAAATGAGCTAACCCCCCAAAAATGGTGAAGAAGACAGGATTTGAACCTGCGACCACTACAGCCCAAATGTAGTGCTCTACCAAACTGAGCTACTTCTCCAACGCAATAGGCTATAGAATTATACAATAATTAAAATATTTAAAAAATACTTATTATTTTTTATTGCTTTAAAAGTATAGCATAATTTTAATATTATTAAAATTAAATATATATTTTTTTTAGTTATACGTATTATATTATAAATTTAGCAGCACTAATCTAAATGACTCTAATTTTGTTTATTGTATAAAACACCAAAACTATCAATAACATTAATCTAAATATCTTTAAAAACTAGTTAATATGAATTTTTTTAAACTAAAATTTAGATATATTTAATAAATCTTTACGAATTACAATAATAATTTAGTGCAGGCATTTTGTGTTACACCATAATCTAAAAATATATAACTTTCTCGAATTAAAAAAATACCCCAACGGGGTTTTGTGCTTTGAAAACTGAATAGTAAATTCATAATTCATTAAAATGTCTTGAATCCATCCTAACTTTTAAACCTTTCAATTTATTAGTAATGGTCAGCTGAATGTATTACTACACTTACACTTCCATCCTATCAACCTCGTAGTCTACAAGGAATTTCAAGGGAATACTTATCTTTAAGGAGGCTTCCCACTTAGATGCTTTCAGCGGTTATCCTTTCCGTACTTAGCTACCCAGCTATGCTTCTGGCGAAACAACCGGAACACCAGCGGTACGTCCACTCCGGT
>NZ_SOCN01000002.1 GCF_004365095.1 Mycoplasmopsis mustelae | reverse complement strand
GTACCGCTGGTGTTCCAGTTGTTTCGCCAGAAGCATAGCTGGGTAGCTAAGTACGGAAAGGATAACCGCTGAAAGCATCTAAGTGGGAAGCCTCCTTAAAGATAAGTATTCCCTTGAAATTCCTTGTAGACTACGAGGTTGATAGGATGGAAGTGTAAGTGTAGTAATACATTCAGCTGACCATTACTAATAAATTGAAAGGTTTAAAAGTTAGGATGGATTCAAGACATTTTAATGAATTATGAATTTACTATTCAGTTTTCAAAGCACAAAACCCCGTTGGGGTATTTTTTTAATTCGAGAAAGTTATATAATAATAGTGTTAGGTATAAATTGCATTTATCTATGTTAAGTAAGCGAAAGGATATATGAAAAAATGAATTAAAAAATTAAGTCTATTTACAAGCATTGCTGCAACGACCGGTTTCGGGTTTTCTGTATCTATTAATTATGATCAAAATTTAGTGCGTGATATCTGAAAGTATGATAACATTCATTCTAAATTATGAAATAAACTAGGTGTTAAAGAAAGATCGAATAAAGAAGTTAAAATAGGAATCATAGACGATGGGGTTATTGATTTTAATATATTAAAATTTAATGGCAATACAACGGATAATGTATATCAGTCAAATCGTAAACTTAATTATAATTTGTTTGATATGTATTACTATATTAATGATATTTTTTCGCAAACAGAAGAAATATCAAACAATAACGCAAAAAGCGGCTATGTAAATTACAATAATGATTTAACGAGTACAGACGTGTATTATAAAATAAAAAATAGTGATAAAGGTGCTAAATACGAAAGATACGATGATTCATTTTTAAAGTCTTGACAAATAAATGGACATGCAACAAAAATTGCATCTATAATTGGTTCGGATTCAGGATTATTGAGAAATGCAAAATTTTATTCCACTTCTTTTCGTAGAATACAAAAAAAATCAAATTTAGAAATATTAAGATCAAATTTAGAATTTTTTAGAAAAAATAGAGTTAAATATATAAATTTAAGTTATTCTAATTTTTATGATAAAACTTTTTTTGATTTATATAATGCTATTTTAAATTTAAATTTTAGTGAAATAGCTACTAAAAATAAAAATTTTGAAAAAATAATTTCTATTGAATATCCCGATGAAGCTGCATTGCTTGATGAATATGCATATAAATATGATATGAAATTTTTTATATCCGCTGGCAATTCAAATGAATCAATACCAAAATGGTTAGATTTAATTCAAGAACTTATATATAAAAAGTTAAATTTAAATAATTTAAGTTCCCAAAATAAATCAATATTGGAAAAAACCAAAGAAATAT
The DNA here is from genome assembly GCF_004365095.1 of Mycoplasmopsis mustelae. Lineage (NCBI taxonomy): Bacteria > Bacillati > Mycoplasmatota > Mycoplasmoidales > Metamycoplasmataceae > Mycoplasmopsis > Mycoplasmopsis mustelae. The sequence continues at coordinate 97,457 of NZ_SOCN01000002.1, read as the reverse complement.
TTAACGCTGAATTAGAGTTTTGGAAAAAACCATTTTCAATACAAAGATCAAAAAATACATTTATTATTGGTGCATATGATATAAATACTAACGAAGTAGAAAATTATTCAAATGGTACAATAAAAAAATTTGAAGACTCACCGTTAGGTTTGGGACCAGATAAATTTTCTGAGGAAACGCTACTTTTAGAACCAGATCCACAAAGCACATCGACTAAATTTGATGACCCAGATATTAACAAATGAGCTGGAACTAGTTTTTCAACACCTGTTTTACTTGCTTTATCTGCATTGCTTAGTGCTCTGAATAATTATGATTATGAAGTTCCGGAGCTGAAGGCAATTCTATTGGCTAGTTTTGATTTGGGTAAGTATGATAATTATGCGCCAAATGATATACCAAAAAATGTAGGTAGTGGTTTTATTAATTGAAAAAAAATGAAATATTTTTCTAAAAAAATCAAAAAGATAAAAGTAAAAGATTTGTATTACGCAAAAAATCAAGAAATGAAATTTACAAAAGAAGTTTCAGGTGATGGTAGATTTATTGCTATAGTTTCAAGTTTTAGTGATTTGCATAAATTAAGTAAAAAAGAGAGGGAAACAATTGATAAAAAAGAAATTGATCAACATATTAATATTATAAATACTAAATTAAAGGGTGATATATATGCAACACCGGAATGAACTTATAGACAATTTCATTTATCAAGTTACAGTGGAATAGGTAAAAATAATGATATTGATGATAACGCCACATCAACAAATAGATATATTTTACCTAATAAATGAACATCTCAGTTTTATCCCTTTCAATATTCTTTAACAATAAAATTAAAAAAAGATTATAATTGATACAACTTGTATTATGACTCTATTTATATTATTTTAGAAGATAGAGATGGAAAAGACGTTTATTTAAATAAATTATCAGTATAAGATTTTTATGAAGTGAAAATATAAATTTCTAACTATAATTTCATCTCTCTCTTTATTTCCTGTTGCTATTTCTTGTACTAATATTAATAATGATGAAATTAGAAAACTAAAAAGCAAATATCAAACAGACTCATTAATTTTATATAGTGAAAATTCAAATATATTTTTAAATCAAATAGATAGAAATAATAGCTATTTTAAAATTTTAAATAAAGATTCAAATTTTGATAGTAAAAATAGCTGAAGGAAAATTAAAACTGCTTATAATTTTAATTGAGATTATTCTAATTTAGAGAAATATTTAAACAAAAATATTATCATCGAATTAATTCCGCTTAAATATAATAAAATTTTAATAAATTTATTAATTTTAAGAGAACCAGATTTAGAATATGATCTTAGGAATAATCCTAATTATTCTAATAATGCACCTGCAGTTTACCCACAAACTTGATATCCTGGAGATCGTTTTGAATATATATATTATTATAAATTTGATTATTATAATGATAGTTATATAGATTCATTACAAATAAAAGACAACAACTTAATAATTGGTATAAAATATAAAGAGCGTTGATTAAATAAAGTTACCGAAGATAATAAATCACATAATGAATTTCCTTATATAGGATCTCGATATTATAAAGATTCTTTTATATCTATTTTATATTTTGATAAGTTTATTAAAAATGGTCTAGAAACATTTGAAAGATATAATGATTTCGGAAGCGCTTTCGGACCAGTTAGAAATAATAGCAAAAAAAATGTTTCTGTTTTAAAGTTATTACAAAAATCATATTTAATAGATACAAAAAGTTCTGAATTTAGCAATTTTAATTTAAATAAATTATCTGACACAAAAATTGAAATATTTTAAAAAGATACTATACAATAGTATCTTTTTTGTAAAAATAGATTAAAAAATTTGAAATAAAATTTTTAGTGGTATAATAATTTAGCAATTTATAAATGGGGGGGTAGCAAAGCGGCCAAATGCGGGTGGCTGTAACCCACTTTCTTAGGATTCGGGGGTTCGAATCCCTCCCCCCCCACCATTTAATGCCCCATAGCCAAGCGGTAAGGCATCGGGTTTTGGTTCCGACATGCGTTAGTTCGAATCTAACTGGGGCAGCCATATCACCTTAATTTTAAGGTGTTTTTTTATACCATTTATGCATGATATATAGCTAAAAAGTGTATAATAGACAATTATGAATAGGGAATTAGAAAAAATTACACCATTAGAACAAGATTTTGCTAAATGATATACAGATGTAGTTAAAAATGGTAATTTAATTGCTTATGGACCAACTAAAGGTTCAATTATTTTTAAACCAAATTCATACGGAATTTGGGAATTAATACAAAAGAATCTTAACAATATTTTTATTTCAAAAGGAATTAAAAATGTTTATTTACCTTTATTAATTCCAAAAAGTTTATTTGAATTAGAAAAAGAACATATTGTGGGTTTTAATCCTGAATTAGCAACCGTATTAATGGTGGGGGAGCGTAGTTTGCAAGAACCATTAGTAATCCGCCCTACATCTGAAGTTTTATTTGCTGATTTATTTAAAAAATCAATTAATTCACATAATGATTTACCTTTAATTTATAATCAATGGGCAAATGTGGTGCGATGAGAAAAAACTACTAATCCTTTTTTAAGATCACGTGAATTTTTATGACAAGAAGGGCACACATGTCATTCTGATGCGATGGAAGCAAGAAAATTTACAAGAGAAATGATTAGTACTTATGCAAAATTTTTAAAAAATTATTTAGCAATTCCTACAATTATTGGAAAAAAAACTCCTAAGGAAAAATTCGCGGGCGCTTGTTCAACCTATACTATTGAAGCAATGATGAAAGATGGCAAAGCATTACAAGCAGGAACTAGCCACTATTTAGCTCAAAACTTTTCAAAACCCTATAAAATAACTTTTAAAAATAAAAACAACGAGCAAGAATTTGTTTATCAGACTTCATGGGGAGTTTCTACTCGTTTATTAGGTGCAATAATTATGACACACGGAGATAACCGTGGAATAATTATTCCTCCCTACGTTGCACCAATTCAAATCGATATTTTAGAATTATTTGCAAAAAAATCAGAAAAGGTTTCAAATATTTCAAAACAAATATACCAAGAAATAAATAAAAAGTTTCGTGTAAATTTAGACAATAGTGATCGCAATCCTGGTTTTAAAGCATCAAATAGTGAAATCCAAGGGGTTCCACTACGTATAGAAATTGGCCCACGAGACGCAGAAAATAATGAGGTTACTTTTGTGCGTAGAGACACCTTGCAAAAATTTCAGGTAAAAATTATTGATGTTAAAAAAACCATTAGAAAAACACTCAAAGATATTCATGAAAACTTATATAAAACAGCATTAACAAGATTACAAAATAATGTTGCATATGTATATTCTTATGATGATTTTCAAAAAGAAATTAAAAAAGCCAAATTTGTTTATGCTCCATTTTGTTGCTTAGATCGAGCCGAAGAAGTTATTAAAGAAGAAACTGGAGCAACAGCAAGATGCATACCAATAAAATTATTTAAAAAACCACAACAGACTCATAAATGTATTTATTCAGATTGCCAAAAAGAAACAAATCGCTATGTCGTCTTTGCGAAAGCATATTAATAGACTAGGCAAATGTCTAGTTTTTTATATTATAGAATTTTATATAATTAATTTTGGAAAGGTAGTATGCAAAAAAAAAGAGTTGTTTTAGGAATGAGCGGGGGAGTGGATTCATCGGTATGTGCTTATTTATTACAACGGCAAGGTTATGAAGTTATTGGTTTATTTATGCGCAATTGAGATAGCGCAGTAAATAATGATTTTTTAGGGAATAAGGATTTAAATAATGAGATTTGTCCTCAAGAACAAGATTATAAAGATGCACAAAAAGTTGCTGATAAATTAAAAATCAAACTATATCGTATAGACTTCGTGGCCGAATATTGAGATAACGTTTTTGAAAACTTTATTTCCGAATATAAAAAAGGTCGCACACCTAATCCGGATATTTTATGTAACAAATATATTAAATTTGATAAGTTTGCTAAATATGCCTTTGAACATCTAAATGCTGATTATATCGCTATGGGTCATTATGCAAAAGTTGTAAATGGTCATTTATATCGTGCAAAAGATAGTCAAAAAGATCAAACATATTTTTTAGCACAATTAAATAGTGAACAACTCTCAAAAGTTTTAATGCCGCTTTCAGATTTAACTAAAACCGAAATTAGAGCATTGGCGCAGGAACTAGGTTTAGCAACAGCACAAAAAAAAGATTCGACTGGCATTTGTTTTATCGGAGAGCGAGATTTTACGAAGTTTTTACAAAACTATATTCCAGCACAAAATGGAGTAATTATAGATATTACTACTAAAAAAGAAATTGGAAGTCATGTTGGTTGTTTTTATTATACTATAGGACAGCGAAAAGGGTTGAACTTAGGTGGAATGTGCGAGCCATATTATGTATGTGGACGAGATGTTAAACAAAACATTTTATATGTTGCTCCAAGTAGTCAACCACATTTTTTAAAATCCAATAGCTTAGTTGCTTCTGGTTATACTTTTAATCATACAAAATATAATTTAAACAATTTATCAGCTAAATTTCGCTATCGACAAGATGATATTAAAGTATTTATACAAATATTAGACCAAATACATATAAAAATTAGTTACCCAAGCGGAGCATTAGCGGTAACGCCGGGGCAACAAATAGTACTGTATGATGGGGAGAAATGTATTGGTGGAGCAACAATTGATGAAGTTTTTTATAATGGGGAAAAATTGGATTATTTATAGGAGCAGAAATGAAGGCAGAAGAAGTAAGAAAAAAATGATTGGATTTTTTTGGTTCCAAACAACATTTTATTGTAGATTCTAAAAGTTTAATTCCACAAAATGACCCATCTTTATTATGGATTAATAGTGGTGTAGCAACATTAAAAGATTATTTTTCAGGTAAAAAAACACCACCAGCAAAGCGTTTATGTAATTATCAAAAATCAATTCGTACTAATGATATCGAGAACGTAGGTATCACAGCGCGTCATCATACTTTTTTTGAAATGTTAGGTAATTTTTCAATTGGTGATTACTTTAAAAAGGAAGCGATAGAATTTGCTATTGATTTTTTGACTAACTGACTAAATTTAGATTTAGAAAAACTTTATTTTACTTATTATTTTGAAGATTTAGAAACCAAAAATCTATGATTATCATACGGAATTAAATCGGAGCATCTAATAGCTGGAGATAAAAAAACAAACTTCTGAGAAGTTGGTTCTGGGCCATGTGGTCCAAACACAGAAATTTTTTATGATCGCGGTGAAAAATATGATAAGCGGGGAATTGAACTATTACAAAATGATATCGAGAACGACCGTTATATAGAGATTTGAAATATAGTTTTCTCAACCTATAATTCTGATGGTGAAGGTAATTATACTGAGCTAAAGCAAAAAAATATTGATACAGGTGCTGGTTTTGAACGTTTAGTTTCAATTTTACAAAATGCCCCAACTAATTATGATAGTGATTTATTTTTACCAATTATTAATAAAATCCAAAGTTACACAACTTTTGAATATAACACTCAAGCATATTTTAGTAAAGATGAGCAACAAAATCAGATTAATAGTTACTTTAAAATTATTGCAGATCACATGCGAGCTGTAGTTAATGCAATCGCAGATGGTGCCAAACCATCTAATGTAGGTCGTGGCTATATTTTACGCCGCTTAATTCGTCGTAGTGTTTATATAGCGATGCAATTAGGAATTTACCAGCCGTTTTTATATCAGCTTGTGGAAGTCATTAAGAATACACTACCTTATGAGTATGATTCAAAAACTGTAGCGGATGTTATTTTAGAAGAAGAAGAAATTTTTAATAAAACTATTGAAAATGGTAGGGATTTGTTAAAATCAGAAATTCAGCCTCATCAAAAAATTTTTTCAGGTGAAATAGCCTTTAAACTATTTGAAACTTATGGTTTTCCAATTGAATTAACTGCCGAAATCTTAGCGCAAGAAGGCATTGAGATAGAATATAAAAGTTTTGAATTAGCAAAGCAAAAACACTCTGAAATTAGTCGCAGTAAAAAAGTATTTGGTATGGATAAAGTGATTAATTCTTTAGCTTTGATTAAAGAAAAAGAAGATGTTTTTATCGGTTATACCAATACAAAAACAAAAACAGAAATTTTACACTTGTTAAATACCGAAACCGAAATAAGCGAAAGTAAAACAGTATCTTATGTGGTTTTAAAACAAACACCATTTTATGCAACTAGTGGTGGTCAAAAACATGATCGTGGTTATATGCTACAAAATAATAATAAAATTATTATTTTAGATGTTTTTAAAGATAAATTTGGAAATCATATTCACAAAGTTGAAGGAAAAATAAATAAATTTGATAGTGTACAATGTTTTGTTGATGAGAAAATACGTAATGGTTTAGAGCGTAATCATTCCGGCACACACTTGTTGTTTTGTGCGCTAAGACATATTTTAGGTCCACAAATCAAACAATTAGGTAGTGATAATAATGAAGAACGTTTAACTTTTGATTTACCAGCAGACAACAAACCAACAGATATCCAAATTAAACAAATTGAGCAATTGGTTCGCTCTTATATTAAGCAAAACGCTAATCGTAATTATTTAATTATGACTACCGATGAGGCAAAAAAAATGGGTGCTATAATGACTTTAGAAGAAGCTGAATATATGGATCCAAAGTCAGTACGAATTGTGCAATTCGAAGGGATTACTGCAGATTTGTGTGGTGGTACACACTTGTCAAACAGCGCAAAATTAGAAAATTTTAAAATTACAAATATAGAAAAAAAAGCGGCTGGTATATATAGAATTCGCGCAATTTCTTCAAACGTAACAGTTAATGAATACTTACAACAACGCAAAGATGCTTTATTAGAAGAGTTCAACAAAAATTTAGTTAAATTAGAAAAGCTTGATTCAGAATATCGAATAAGTTTAGACATTCCAGATGATTTAGAAGCTGCGATTGATTACATAAATGATATGATAGTGAAACTAAGAACTGATTTTGTGATAGTTACTAAGAAAAACGCAGAAAAACATGTCCTTAATTTAGATTCTTTAGAATTTGTAAGTATCAACAACAAACCAGTTTATCTAAATCAAAACATTAATTGCGCTCAAATTAAAACATTAGCATCGAGCATCCGCGAAAAATATCCAGATGCAATTGTCATTTTGACTTCTGACGACCCACAACCCATGCTGGCTATTGCTTCAAAAGTAGTTAATTCTAATTTTATAGCACAACAATTATTTACACAATTAAATGGTAAAGGCGGTGGTAATGCTATTTTAGCTATTGGTAAATTAAATACCAGAAAAGATTTTTCAGCACTACTACACAGCTTAAAATGAGAAAATTAGCTTTTGATTTAGGGACTAAATCTTGTGGTTTTGCTATAACAGATGAAAACGAAATAATCGCTAGCGGTTTAGAAAATTTTCAGATGTCAGAATGTGATTTTCATGCGGTTATTAAACGAGTTGAATATTTTTTAAGTATCTATCCTATCGATGGTTTTGTTATAGGGTATCCTTTAAAAATAAGTGGAGAGAAAAGTGAGCGCACATTAATGGTTGAGGAGTTTACAAAAATGCTAATTCAAAGATTTCAAATCCCATATATTTATGTTAATGAACAATATACTACTAAAAAAGCTGAAGCAACTTTAATTTCAGCAGGTTATACTAGACAAAAACGTAAACAATACAAAGACAAACTGGCGGCAGTTTTGATTTTGCAAGATTATTTAGATTACTATAAGCATAAATTTAATTATGTCATATAAAACAATTTTAATTATCTCTGCTATTGTTGTCTTCGTATTAGGAATTACTACATATATTGTAATTCAAATTTGAGTTCGTAGGTATCGTGCTAAATATGTGCGTAAGGCACAAGAAGAAGCATTTATAAAAGTACAATCAATGCGTAATGATATTGGGCAACTTCCGTTTGTTCTCAAAGATGAATTTCGTTCAAAATCTAATGATCTAGATATTGAAGGACTTATCAATACTGTATATCTAAATCATTATCAATCACTTTTAATTTTGTCTAAACGTGACTTATTTGCATTTGCTGCGGTAGTTGAAAAAGTTAAAACTACTGGATATTATTTAATTGATGAATTTGATTTTGAAAAATATAATCAAGTACGTAGAAAAATGCCTGAAGAATTTCAACAAGCTATTTTGCCTTATGATGACCAACCATTAGATTTTGTTTGTGTATTTAGTAGTAATTTAGATATTATGAGTATTTATCAAAAATATTATCAGAAACTAAATGAAAACGGAATGATTGCAATTTGTTTAAAGTTTTTTAAAAACCGTGAGGCCTATGATTTGGTGCAATTGTTAAAAAAGAATAAGATCCAACACGAAGTTTCATATATTAGTAATAAATTCTTATTTATTGTGAAAAAAAATATAAAATTAGAAAATAAAAATGAGGAGTAATATGGAAAACAAAAACATTATTTATTTATCTTTAGAAAAATATAATGAATATAAAACAGAATATGAAAGATTAATTAATATAGAACGTAAAGCGGTACAAGAAGCACTTAAAGAAGCTCGTGCGCAGGGTGACTTATCTGAAAATGCTGAATATGATGCCGCAAGAGAACGTCAAGGAATAGTTGAAGGTCGTATTAGTGAATTAGAAAACATTCTTGATAATGCTCAAATCATTGAATCAAATTCTGATAAAAATGATAATACTATAGGAATTAATTCGTTAGTATCTTTTTTGGTCTTAAATTCAAATGAACAAAAGTCAGTAACTATTACTGGTTCACATGATGCCGACCCATTTAAAGATAAAGTTTCTATGGATAGTCCACTAGCTGTTGCAATGATTGGAAAACAGCCTGGAGATACTGTTGAGATAGAAGCTCCAAATAAATATTTAGTGAAAATAATTAATGTAGAACATTTATAAAAGCCGTATTTTCTTACGGCTTTTATAAATAAAATTAAAGGAGAAAAAAATGCAAAAACACCCACATGTTAAGGAAATATTATTTACCAAAAAATTTATTGAAGATAAAATCAAAAATTGTGCTCAATGAGTGAATCAAACGTATCAAAATAGCAAGGATTTGATTATTGTCGGTTTATTAAAAGGTTCAATTCCTTTTTTAGCACAATTAATTAAAGATGTAACAATAGACCATAGCATTGATTTTATGACAGCAAGCAGTTACGCTGGTAGTAGTGAATCAAAAGGAAGTGTAAAAATTGTTATGGATTTAGCGCAAGATATTAAATATAAAGATGTTCTGATTGTAGAAGATATTATAGATAGTGGAATAACTTTGGAAAAAATTAGTGATATTTTATTAGCTCGTCAACCAAAATCGCTACGAATATTAACACTAATGGATAAACCTTACCATCGTAAAACAAAGATTCAAGCAGATTATTTTGGTTTTCAAGTACCGGATGCTTTTTTGGTCGGTTTTGGATTAGATTATAAGGAACGTCTTAGAAATCTACCTTATGTTGGAATTTTTGATAAAAAATATTTATAAAAACCAAAAACTGTAAAAATAGCTAAATTTTTATGCTTTTTTTAACTTTTTTGTTTTTTTATACAAAAATAGTTCTATAATATTATGGCTTTATAATATTAATATAACAAGGAGATTAATTATGAAGATGAAAGTAATTACCTTCAACGCTGAAGGAAAAGTTCAAGTAGTTGAAATGGATAAACCGAGAGTTCAAAAACCCACAGATGCTGTGGTTCGAATTACTAAAACAACTATTTGTGGTACAGATTTGCATATTTTAAAGGGTGATGTTCCAGAAACTCAACCCGGAAAAGTATTAGGGCACGAAGGGATTGGGATCGTAGAAGAGGTTGGTTCTGCTGTTTCTAATTTTAAAGTAGGAGATAAAGTTATTGTTTCTTGTATTACATCATGCAATAAATGTTTTTATTGTAAACGCGGATTGCCAGCGCACTGTCAAACAGGTGGTTGAATTTTAGGTCATTTAATTGATGGAACACAAGCTGAATATGTACATATTCCACATGCTGATGGTTCATTACATCATGTTCCTAAATCAATAGCAGATGATGCGTTAGTTATGTTATCAGATATCTTTCCGACATCGTTTGAAATTGGAGTACAAAATTCACACATTAAGCCAGGTGATACAGTTTGTATTATAGGGGCAGGACCTATCGGACTTTCTGCATTATTAACTACCCAATTTTATTCACCATCAAAAATTATTATGGTAGATCTTTCTGAATCAAGATTGCAATCTGCGATGAAATTTGGTGCAACACATGCAATTAAATCGGGCGATTTAGAGGAAATTAAAAATAAAATTTTAGAGATTACCGATGGAAAAGGTGTTAATGTTGCAATGGAGTGTGTCGGTTATCCAGCTACATTTGACATTGCGCAAAATGTTGTTGCAATCGGTGGACATATTGCAAACGTAGGAGTACATGGAAAACCAGTTAGTTTCGATTTACAAAAATTATGAATCAAAAACATTACACTATCAACTGGTTTAGTAAATGCTACTACTACCCAAATGTTATTAGATGTCTTTGAATCAGGAAAAATTGATGCTACTAAAATGGTGACACATCACTTTAAATTTTCAGAGATAGAAACTGCATATGATGTCTTTAAAAATGCAGGGGCTAATAAGGCACTCAAGGTAATTTTAGAAAACGACTGAAGTAAATAAGTAATTTAAAAACCAAAACTAATAAGGTTTTGGTTTTTAAATTACTAATTATTTCTGTAACTTATGTAATTGGTGCACCGCATTACGTGCTGCTTCTCATAAAACTTCACTAAAGGTTGGGTGTGGGTGAATTGTTGAAGCAATATCATAAATAGTAGATTCTAAATCCATTGCCAAAACAACTTCTGAGATCAAATCAGTTGCATGAGCTCCAATGATATGACATCCTATAATTTCACCAAATTCTTTATCAATAATGAATTTTGCAAATCCTTTTTCTTCGTGAGCCGCTAGCGCTTTACCAATGAATGTAAATTGGTGTTTTGCTACAATAAAGTCTTTTCCTTGTTCTTTGGCTTGTTCTTCGGTTAAACCAACAACAGCGATTTCCGGGTGAGTGTAAATGCAAGCGGGAACGGTTTTTGCTGAATATTTTATAGATTTGTTTAAAATATTTGAAATAGCAACTATAGCATGACGATAAGCAACGTGAGCTAACATTGATTGTCCGACTACGTCACCGATACCATAAACTCCCTCAATATTAGTTTTACAAAATTCATCAACCAAAAGTTGTTTGCGATCTCCCAATTTAATTCCAACTTCTTCTAAACCAAGTGATTCGGGTACTCTACCGACAGATACAAGCACCACATCTGATTTAATAGATTCTTCTTTTCCATCAACGGTATAGAAAATTTTACCATTTTCAAATTTAGTTGTATTTGCATTATGAACAACTGTAATATTAGATTCTTTTAAATCGTTTGTAACTTGTTTAATAATATCTTTATCAAGCATTGCGAGTACTGTGGGTAGGTTTTGTAAAATAGTTACTTTAGTTCCTGCGGCAGCAAAAACCTGCGCGAATTCAACACCGATAACTCCACCACCAATGATGGTTAGTGTTTTAGGTTGTTTTTGTAAATTAATTGCTTCTTTAGAAGTAATTAATTTACCTGATTTATATCCTTCATCAAATCCCGGAAGTGGAATTTTACGATCAGATGAACCGGTAGCAATAATTACATTTCTACCACGGTAGACTTTGTTTTCAACTTCGACTTCGTGTGCTCCGACAAATTTAGCTTTACCGACAATGGTTTTAACCTTATTCATACGCATTAGTGCTTGCACACCGTTAGTAAGTTGTTTTACTACACCGGCTTTTCTTTGATGCATTTTTTCTCAGTTAATTTTTACATTAACATCACCTTCTAAGCCAAAATCATGTGCGTGATTTACATAATTTAACACTTCGGTAGTTTTGAGTAATGCTTTTGTAGGGATACATCCCACGTTTAAACATACTCCGCCTCAAAACTCTTTTTCAATAATTAAGGTTCTTAAACCGGCTGCTCCAGCTTCTTCGGCCGCTAAATAACCACCAGGACCAGAACCGATAACAATAACATCAAATTCTTCTTCTACTTTGCCTGTAAATACCTTTCCGGTATCTTTAGTTGATGTATTTGTGGTTTTTGCAACTTCTGCATTAGTAGCAATGTTTTCGGTCGCAGCTGGTTTTTTAAATGCAGAGAGATCAAAAAGTTGATTTGATACTTTCACTTCACCAACTACAGAAGCGCCGCCACTTTCTTCGGTTTTTGCTTCTGGCTTACTTTCAACAACCGGCGCTTCTTCGACACTATTACCTGAACCATCATCAATGTAGTAAATTTCTTGACCAACGTGAATGGTATCACCAACCGCCATTAAAACTTTAATTATTTTTCCGGTTGCAGGTGAAGGTATGTCTGAAGTAACTTTATCAGTTTCAACAGAAAATAATGAATCTCCTTCGTTTACGCTATCACCTTCTTTTTTGTAAATTTCAGCAACCACACCTTCATGTAGTCCTTCACCAATATCAGCAAATTTAAATTTATGCATATTTTATAATACTCCTAAAATTTCTGGTTTTTCTAGTAATTCTTTAATTCTTGAAGCGAATCTACCTACTGTAGCTCCATCAATTCATCTATGGTCTGCTGAAACGGTTAGATTCATAATCTTGCCTGGAACAATTTGTCCGTTTTTAACTACTGGTTTATCAACAATTGCTCCGACTCCTGCTATTGCAAGCTCTGGGTAATTGATAACCGGAGTTCCGAACAATGCTCCAATTGATCCGTAATTAGTAATAGTGAATGATCCACCTGACATTTCGTTCGGTTTGATTTTTTTATCTCTTGCAGCTAATGCAAGTCTTACGATTTCTTTTCCTAAATCAACAATAGTAAGGTTTTGTGAATCTTTAACTACCGGAACCATTAAACCGGATTCAGTATCAACGGCAATTCCTAAATTAATTGTAGTTGGAAAAACAATTTCTCCGCTAGCTTCGTCGTATTTAGCAGCCAAGATAGGAAATTCTTTTAATGCAATAATGATTGCTTTTGCAATATAAGGTAAAAATGTGAGCTTAACTCCGGTGGTTTTTAGTACATCATCAACGATTAGTTTTCTTAAATCTCATAACCTAGTAACGTCGATTTCATTTACTAAACTGAAGTATGCAACCGAATCTCTTGAATTAACCATTGCGCGCGCGATAGCTTTGCGGATTGGTGTAATTTTTTCTCTGCGTCCATCTAATAAAACTGGTGTTGGTTTACTTGCAACATCAGTCGGTTTGCTTGTTGGTGCAACAGGAGTAGTTGTTGGTTGTTGTTTGAAGGCTAAAACGTCGTCCTTAAGTATTCTTCCTTGTGGGCCACTTCCGGTCACTTTTGTAATATCAATACCCATTTTGGCCGCCATTGCTCTAGCTAGCGGGGTTGAAATAATTCTTTGCATATATTTTATTCCTTTCTAGTTATTTAAAATTTGAATGAAATAACTTCTTTAATTTTTGCAACGATTTTATCACTATCAATTGCATGGTATTTCTCACCTCTAGCTAAAGGTACTGTAATGTCATAACCTGTTAATCTGGTTAATGGTGCTTTTAAAAATTCAAAAGCTTTTTCATTTACACGAGCAATAATTTCGGCTGATACAGAGAATGATTTAACTGCTTCGTGCACAACAAGCAATCTTCCGGTTTTTTTAACAGAATTTACTATGGTTTCAGTGTCAATTGGTTTAATAGTTCTTAAATCAATCAATTCTATACTAATTGACGGATCGGTTGTTATAATTTTTTTAATAGCTTCAAGCGAGTCGTGTACTTGTGCTCCGTAAGTTACCAAAGTTAAATCATTTCCTTCAATTAAAACATTTGCTTTACCGATTGGAACTTCATAAATTTCAGCTGGAATTTGTTGTTTAAATGAACGATATACTTTTTTGGGTTCTAAAAATACAACTGGATCTGGATCGTTAATAGCAGCTATCATTAAACCTTTTGTATCATAAGGAGTTGATGGCATAACTACTTTTAATCCTGGAATATGTGCATATAATGCTTCAATAGCTTCTGAGTGGTGTTCTAATGCACGAACTCCACCGGCCATCGGCATTCTAAGTACCATTGGAACGGTAAATCTTCCACGAGATCTATTTCTATATCTAGCTGCATGTGTCATTAATTGTTGAAAAGCCGGATATGAGAATCCCTGGAATTGCATTTCTACAATGGGTTTAAGACCGAAAATAGCAGCACCCACCCCAATTCCACACATTGCGGCTTCGGCGATTGGTGTATCCCAAACTCTTTCTATACCATATTTTTTTTGTAATCCTTCAGTAGCTCTAAAAACTCCACCTTCATAACCTGAATCTTGACCTCATAAAACAACGGTTGGATCTTTTTCCATCATTAAATCAATAGCATGTGTAACTGCACCAATGTTGTTTAATTCGACTACTTTCTTATCCATTATTTAGTCTCCTTGCTTGCATAATACGCAATTGCTTCTTGTTTTTGTTCTAATAATTCAGGTGTTAAATTTTGATATGTATGATCAAAAACTTCATCTAATGCTACATCAAGTTCTTCTAATGATTGTTGGTATGCTTCCTTAACTTGTAGCAATGCTTCATCTCAAATTTGTTTTTTTTGTTCTTCGGTTAGGAATTTTTTAGCGAATAAATAATTTTCAATGCGGTGCATTGGTTCTCATTTTTCGTTTTCTTTTTCTTGTTCGATGGTACGATAAATTCTTGGGTTATCTGAAGTGGTGTGTGGACCTTGTCTTCAAGTGATAAATTCCACCAAGACCGGACCATTCCCCTCTCTTGCAAATTCTACAGCTTCTTTCATTACTACATATGAAGCTAAAAAATCGTTTCCATCAACTCTAATTCCTGGAATACCTGCAGCAGCAGCTTTAGCTGCAATAGTTTCAGAACCAGTTTCTAAGTGTTCTGGAGTTGAAATACTTCATTGGTTGTTATTTACACAAAATACTGATGGTCATTTTCAAATTGCAGAAGTATTAATTGCTTCATAAAATTCACCCTCAGCAGTCCCGCCGTTTCCAACAAATGAAACAGAAACAACTTTTTTACCCAATAATTTAGCCGCATATGCAAGTCCTGCTGCATGTGAACATTGAGTTGCTATCGGGATGTTGATAGGTAATAAATTAATTCCTTCAGGAGTTTTACTTCCACGTTCGTTTCCATTTCAATAGAGCATTTGATTTTTAATTGGCATTCCCATATAAAGCATTGTTGCATTCGAGCGAAACGCAGGAACAAATCAATCATCTTTTTGTAAAGCCATTGCGGAAGCAACTTGTAACGCTTCCTCACCAAAATTGGGAGCAAAAGTTAGCATTCTACCTTGTCTTTGTAATTGAGTCATATATTCATCTTGTCTTCTTGAAAGCACCATAAATTTATATGCTTTTAATAGTTCTTCTTGAGATAATTTTGGTTCGTTTGTTTTGCCTTCTTTTGTTAGTTTTCCGTCGATGTCTAAAAAGCGAATAATTTCATCTTTAGAAAACATAATATTTCCGGGTTTGACAAATTTAAAAGCCATAAGAACTTCCTTTCTTTCATTTAAAAATGGAGTGTAAATAACTCCATTTTTGTAAATCTTGTTATTTATTATAATTTAAATTTAATGCATTTAAGATAGTTTGAATAACAAAGTTAAATGGTTTATTAAAGTGAGGTAAGAAGTAAAAGTCCATTAAAGCAATTTGTGGTAATGTTAATTTTTGTTGAATTGCTAATGATAACATATAAATTACTTAAGTATGGTTTGCCTCTTTTCCGAATGAACCGATTTGAGCACCAAGCAGCCTTAAAGTTTTTTTATCATATGTGATTTTTAATCATACTTTGTAGTGTTTGCGCATAAATTCTGGTCTATCATTATCCTCAAAATATTCTACAGCAAATGAATCTTTTAAAGTTTCATGTCTTGATGCAGCAACTTCTGAGAGTCCTGTGGAAGCATAATTAAATCCGAATACACTAATTGCGTTTGTCCCTGAATATCCAGGAAATGGAATTGATTCATTACCTGATAAGTGGAAAGCAGCAACAATACCAGTTTTAACGGCATTGGTTGCTAAAGCGATGTGTGCGTATTCTCCAGTTACGTTATTAATCATTGAGGCAGCATCACCGATTACATATATGTCTTTGTCTGAAAGTGATCTTTGGAATTTATCAACCTTGATCGCTCCGTTAGGAGTTTTTTCCACACCTTCAATAAGTTCTGTTTTAGGTCTAAATCCGATTGCTAAAATTATTAAATCAGCCTCGTATCTTCCCTTATCTGTAATAACTGCTGAAACTGTTTTTCCGTTTTGTGTTTCAAATTTTTGAACTTTCTCGTTTAAACGTAGTTTAACTCCGTTTTTAGTCATTTCTGCTTCAACTTTATCAGTAAATTCTTTGTCAAAGTAGTTAGGAACGATTCTGTCTTGCATATCAATTAAAGTTACATCTTTTCCATACTTATGGAATGCCTCAACAATTTCGACTCCAATATATCCGGCACCAATTACAACAACTTTTTTAACATCAGCAGATTCTGCTTTTGCTTTAATTTCTTTAGCGTGACTAAAAATTTTAGAAACTAAAATATTATCTAAATTAATGTTTTCAAATGGTGGAATAATTGGTCAAGTTCCTCCAGCATAAACTAATTTATCATAGTGATCTTTGAATGTATCACCTGTTTTTAAATTTTTTACAACTACATATTTTTCTGCTCTATTAATTTCTACAACTTCGTGCGAATCTTTAATATCAATTCCTAATCCTTTAAGTTGTTCAATGCTTGAGTAGAAAAGTCCGTCAGGTTTTGAAAATTCACCCCCAACTCATAACGCAATTCCACATCCTAAAAATGAAATATCTGTGTTTTTATCATATGCTACTAAATGAGCATTTGGAGCTACTTTCTTCATTGTTCTTAAAAATGAAGTACCTGCGTGGTTTGCTCCTACTGATATAATTTTCATAAGTTAAAATAACCTCCGTTTGATTACTAAATAAATTATAAACTTTTTTATTAAGTTTATCTTGCTTACTCTTAATAAAAAATTATTTGTTTGCTTGTAAAGCTGTAATTAAAATTGTATTATAAACATCTTCTATGCTTGAACCTCTTGAAAGATCGTTTACAGGTTCTGCTATTCCGGTTATAACTGGCCCGATTGCTCCAAAACCACCTAAGCGTTGTCCGATTTTATATCCAATATTTCCGGCATCTAAGTTAGGAAAAATAAAAACATTTGTTGTTCCTGAAAAAGCTTCTTTTTTGTATTTTGCATGTCTTATTTTTTCGTCAAAAGCTGCATCAAATTGAATTTCACCTATGGCTTTAATTTCGCTAATTTCATTAAATTTAGCTGTAGCTTCAACTACTAATTTTGATTCTTCACTAACCGCCGAACCATCGGTTGAAAAAGATAAAAATGACACTTTTGGATCAAAACCAAGACTTTTGGCAAATTCTGTTGCGTTTAGGCCGATTTCTGCTAATTGTTCGCTATTAGGTTTAATATTTACTGAAATATCAGAAAAAATGTATTTTGATGCTTCTTTATGCATAATCATTGCTGATGAAATGGTTTTGATACCTTTTTTAGGTCCAATCACTTTAAACGCAGCTCTTAAAATATCTGCGGTTGTGTAATTTAACCCACCTACAACTCCATCCACTTCTTTATTTTTTAGCATCATCATTGCAAAAAATGGTGCTGTTTGTAAGTTTTTTTGTGCCGATTCTAATGTTTCTTTACCTTTTCTTAGTTCAAAAAAATGGTTAGCAAATATTTGTTGTTTTTCTGCTGTCATTATCTCTTGTCTAATGCTTGGGGGCAATGAACCGTTAATTTTATTAACTAATAAAACGACATTTACTAATTGACTTTTTTCAACTAATTTAGCTGCTTCAACTGATCTTTGATCATCACCATCAATTAATAAAATAGTTTTTTTAGACTTAGTATTTTCGTTGTTTTTTAGAATTTTTAATTCTAATTCTTTTTGGAAATCCATCTTACTCCTTAAAAATATCATACGTTTATTATTATATTAAAGTTTTTTTAAAACAAATTATTTATAATAACAATTTATAAAATTCTTAAAATACTATAAATATTTATAAATATGTATAAAAACAACATTTTCACTATATAAAAAAGTATTTAAAGCACTTTTTTATATTTTTAAAATACAACTTTTATAAGTTTGTAAATGTAAAATTTATAGTGATATAATTACAAAATGAAAACACAATTTCAAAGTAAAACTAGCCAAGAATTAAATCTTTCTTTTGATCTTGAAATCTTGAATCATGAAAATAGAACTCTAGATATTAAAATTAATTCATTGTTAAGGAATATTCAATATGGAGAGAGTTTTTTTGACTGATTTGTTGAGGATTTATTATTTTTATTAGATAGTAATAGATATCAAAAACGTTGAGATTATGGTCAAATAAATATTTTAGGAATCAAAAATTTAAATTTACAGCCACAACAACAAGCAGAGTTTATAAAAGCATTTAAAAGTGTTACCAATTTTGATTTAGTAAACAAGGAGTAATAATGAAAATCTATATAAGTGAGCAAACTAGCCCATTTTATAATCTTCCACTTGAAGAGATAATGACAAAAGATGAAAGCAACACTGAAGATATTATTTATTTATATCAACACGCAAATGATGTAATCATAGGTAGAAACCAAAACGCATATAAAGAAGTTAAATTTGATGTTTTAGAAAGAGATCATATTGGTTTATATCGCAGATTATCAGGTGGTGGAGCAGTATATCACGATTTAGGAAATTTGAATTTTTCTTTTATTACATCAGATAAATCAGAACATAGTTATGAAAAGTTTTTAGAACCTGTCTTAAATTTTTTAAGATCCTTAGGATTGGATGCACAATTTAAAGGTAGAAATGATCTAGTAGTTAATGGAGCAAAATTTTCAGGGAATGCACAATTTATATATAAAAATAAAATAGTACATCATGGAACTATTTTATTTAATGTGGATTTGACTAGGCTTTCAACCGTGTTAAATCCCAGTAAATTGAAGATGGAATCAAAAGGAATTAATAGTGCAAGACAACGAGTAACTAATTTATTTAATGAATTAAAAGAAAAAATGACAATTGAAGAGTTTAAAAATAAATTCATTAGATTTTTGATGCAAAGATATAATGCAAAACTTCTAGAGATTCCACAAAAATATAAAGATCAAATTCCAGAATTACGAGCAATTCGATCGTCGCAAGAATGAGTTTTAGGTAAAAACCCGGAATTTTCATTTTATAGTGAAAGAAAGACTGATGGTGGGATTTTGCAAATTAGTGCAAATGTAAAAGAAAATAAAATTGCTGAAATAAAATTTGAAGGTGATTTTTTAACTTTATTAGGTACAGAACAAGTTGAAAACCTCTTATTAGGTGAGAATTTTGAAAAGCATAATATGTTATATAAATTTAAACAAATTCCAAACTTAGGTAACTATTTTGGTTCAATCACACCTGAAGAAATTGTTGATATTCTGTTTGGAGAATAATGCAAAGCAAAAAAATTCAACTTTTAAATGAAACTATTCATTATATTTTTGAAGATACAGGGAAACCAAAAGTGTTATTCTTACACGGATTTAATTCTGCATCATCTTTTGCAAACCAAGTTTATCAATTACAAAATCGCAACTATGATGTAGTTGCGATAGACTTCCCAGGGTGTGGTTTATCAAGTGCCCACTCCTTAATTTCGATTGAGTTTTACCAACAAATTGCGGCAGAATTCATTAGACAAAGTGGTTTTGATTTTAGTTTAGTGGTTGGACATTCTTTAGGTGGGGCAAGCGCTTTATACGTGCTTAATTGTGGATTAGTTTCAAAAGCGATTTTAGCAGCACCGCTAAATCATGAGATTTTTAGCGAGTTTCCCGCAAAACAAAGTTTAAAACTTTATGGTTCTAAAGCAATCGAGCGCTTAGGTAAGTGATTGTTGCCGCAAACATTTATCGAAGCATATGAAAGTTCAGATAATTTAATATACGAGGATAAAAATAACTACCGTAAGAACTTAGAAAAAATAGCAACTGGATTCTTAAATACTACTAAAAAAAAATATAATTTATTTAATTTTATGGTATCGAATCAAATTCTATCTATTAATTATTTGATGCAAAATATTAAGTCTTTATATGATGAAAACTTAAATTACGAATTTATTATAGGTTTAAATGATGTTTTTGTTCCGTATTTATCCATAAATTCATTAGCAAATAAATATAAAAAAGAAATGTTAGTTTTAGAAAATTGTGGCCATGCATTATTTTTTGAAAAACCTAACGAAGTTAATGAAAGAATAAATCAGGTCATTTTAGAACTTTTGGATTAGGAAAAAATGCTATATTTAGATTTAGGGAATTCACTTTTGAAAATTGGTTTTTTTAAAAATGATAATTTAATAATTAAAAAAATAAACATTAAACAACTTAACCAATTATTTTTAAAAACAGAAATTCAAAATCTTTTACATTTAAATTTTCATAAAGCAATTCTATCTTCAGTTAAGCCTGAAATGAATATTTTTTTTGTTGAGGTGTTTAAAAAACTTAAAATTAATCTTAAAATAATTTCTATTTTAGATTTTTCGGCAGATGATTTATTTTTTGACTCGAAAATTAATACCTCTGAAATAGGCAGTGATATTTTATTGACTTCTTATTATATAGCACAAAAGTATAAAAGTGGAATTGTTGTGTCTTTAGGAACAGCAACTGTTATAAGTAAGATTTATCATAAAAAACTACTTGGAGTAATAATTTCACCAGGAATAGAAAAAAGTCTTTTAGCGCTTTTTTCTAATACCTCACAAATTTCAAAAATTGAGTTAAATTATAACATCTCATTTAATTTAGCTACAAACACAACCGACGCTGTTTCGTTAGGGATTATTAAAGGAAATAAATTAATGATAAATTCTTTTTTAAAAGAAATTAATTCAGAGAATTTAAAAGTTTTTTATACTGGCGGAAATTTAAGATATTTTAAAAATGAAAATTTAACCAATATAAAAGAGGAATTAGTTATTCAAGGACTTATTGAGTTTTCAAAAAATAAAAAACTTTTTTAGCTATATGACTTTATAAAAAGGAAAATTAATATGAAAAAAATACATAAAATGCTTGCGATTATGTTGACTAGCACTATAAGTAGCATAACAGCTATTTCATGTGTTGATAGTGTGTCTAATTCTAAAAACACTAAGATAGATGACATTCATAACAAAACATCTAAAACAAAAAAAGATGACGCAAGCAAAGCAGAAGATTCTGAAATAAATAACGAACAAACACAAGAAAACAAACAAAAAAATTTGGGGATTAAATCTCTTGAAGTTGTAAATTCCAATAATTCATATAAATTGATAATTCAGCTTATAGATAAGTTGGATGACTCAGTTTTACATGGTGATATTAGATTAAAAATTGTAGGTTTTCCGGTTTTGTTTAATAAATCAGATTATAATCAAGAGAGTAAAACGCTTAGTTTTGATGTAACAAACCTAGCAAGTTATAATGATTCAAATAAAGATAACGAGTATGGTATTGAGTATTTATTTATCAATAACAAAAAAATCACTACTAATTTAAAATTTATTCTAAAAAAAGTAAATACAGAAAGTGCTAATACGGAATCAAATTCTAACAATACAGGTCAAACAGGGGGGGGCTTCTCAAGTAAAACAACCTACAGATTCATCTAATAACTATTCAAATAATAATAATAAGTTGATCTCAGAAGTTCCAACTCTGCCTAAAGATTTTAAATTTCCTGTATTTGATCCAAGTAAAAATAATCAATATCCTGAATACGCAAAAGAATACCAAACAGTAGATAGAAATGTTATTTATAAAGAAATTTTTGATCGTAGTTTTGCAATAAAGTTTGGTATTGGCAAAAAGATAAATAATACTGACAATGATTTTAGATCAACCGGTACTGGAACTGCATGATTGTTAGACTATTATAAAGAAAATGAAAATAAGTATAAATTGTTTTTTGCCACAAATTTACATGTCGCTTCTGATTTATCAAATACATTAGATGATGCTCTGGCGGAAAAATTAAATTATCAAGATCCAAGAAATATTCGTGCTAACTCAATTTCAATTGGAAAAGCTTCAAAAAGAGAAAATTTTGATGTTCAAACAAACAACTATAAATATCAATCAAATCAAGCAAATAACGTGCATTGATATACTTCTGAATCTAAATTTACTGATGCAAATAAATCAGATTCAGGTGCTTCAGTTACTACTTTAACACAAGGTATTAGTGCTCCAAAATTGATCTTTGCTGGTTTTGATTTTATTAAACGAGAATATATTCAACCATTACAAGCAGAATTAAGAAAAAAAGCTCAAGAATGATTAAAAACTGCTGCTCCCGGTGATGAAGATGATGAAGGTTCAGAATATAATATTATTAAAAAACAATTATTAAATTCAGAAACATTTTATCCTTTTTATACTGATTTTGCAATATTTGAAATTGATATTGATATGTCTAATATGAATGAAACAACAAAAACATCATTTAAAGATGCGATTAATGCTGTAGATTCATATATTCAAAGACTATCAGACACACCTAAGTTACCAAATCAAGATAAATCAATTTCAAAATATATGCAAACAACAGACTATATGACTGCATATTTCGAAAAATATTCAACAAATAATCAAAACTTATGAAATTCTAAGCAAGTCTATATTGGTGGCTATCCACAACTTACCACTGATGGGATGGCTACTTGAAGTATCAATAATCCAAACCAAAGAACATCAACTACAGAAAAATATAATACCAGAGGTTTGACTAACGATAAACAATTTGCTTTACCATCAAATAGTTCGGAAGAGAAGATTACTACTGGTAATTTTAATCCGTATGGAAAAGCGCAAGGCAGATTATTGGGTGATTATTACGGTTATAACTATTCAATTTGATTTTCATCACTATATTATGGTGCTTCTGGGTCAGTAGTTTATAATGAATTTGGTCAAATTATTGGTATTTATGATAGTGTAAATAGTTCAGTGGAACCAAATGATTTGTCTAAAATTGCTGGTTTTGCTCCTTTGCTGTTGGCTAAGGATGTTGCAAGAAATAATGTTGTTTTAAAGGCTTACAATTTAATTGATGGTAGTGATAAAAGTAAATATCCTGCACAAACAGCGTCTTATCGTGAAAATTTAACCAAGATTTATCCGAACGGTTTCGATAGAAGTAATGGTGGAAATTCATTCAAAACTGCACTATTTCCTAACGGTTTCAAGATCCAAAATTCTTAATAGAAAAATCGTTTAGTACTTATATATGGTCTAAACGATTTTTATTTATTTTTAGCATACTTATTGATTTTTATATGTTTTACTTTTGCAATATTTAGTACTAAAGTATATTCACCTTTAATAGTTGAACATTGTTCAAGGATTTTCAAGAGCGTTGAAGGTTTTTCAAAAAACCATTGTTCGTAAATTTTGGTTAATTCTTTGGCTAAGCAAATATTCACCTCATCCTTAAAAATTTCATATATATCAGAAATTGTACTTATTAATTTATGAGGAGAAACAAAAAATATATAAGTTCCTTCAGTTAATGTTTTTAATTGGTTTTTTCGTTGCTGGCTTTTATCTTTGATAAAACCTAAGAAAGTAAAGTTATGTGAAAATCCCGAACCTACAAATGCAGTAATAGCGGCAGATACACCAGGAATAATTTCTATTTCAATGTTATTTTGACGTGCTAAATTAATAATATTAAAGCCTGGATCAGCAACCAACGGCATTCCGGCGTCAGAAACAACAGCTACAGATTTATTGTTTAATAAGTAATTTAATAATTCCTTTACAACATTTTTTTCATTTACTATATTGTTAGTTATTAATTTTTTTTTAGTTATATGATATTTTTCTAGGAGTTTTATAGTAACTCTAGTATCTTCACAGGCTATGACGTCAACTTTTTGTAATGTTTCAACTGCACGATAAGTAATATCGGATAAGTTTCCGATCGGAGTTCCTACTATATATAATTTACTCATAAATTCTTCTTAGTTTAATTAAAAATGCTGTTTTTTGTATTTCAAAATTGGCGTTAATTGTTGAAATATTTTCGCTAAAAGTTATGCAGAGTTGTAATGTTAGTATTATTTTTTCTAATAATTTCGGTTTTTTTAAGATAAATTTTTTTATTTGATTTAATTCTTTTACATTACTTTCTAAAATTTCGTCTGGTAAAAGAATTTTTTGTAAAACATCTAATAAAAATTTGTTTTCTGATGTTAAATTATCTTTGAGAAAGCTTATAAGAAATTCTAAATTTAATTGAGAATTAATTAATAAATTTTCTAATTTTTTAATTAATTCTTTTATTAATAAAATTTGATTTTCATCTAATTTAATGTCTTTTGTTCAATCATTAAAACTATTTTGAGGATTATTTTTTAAATTAACAGAAATAATTTGTGCTCTAGAAATGATGGTTGGCAAAATTTTATTAATATTTTTAGTGGTGGCTAAAATAATGATATTTTCTAAGGGTTCTTCAATAAATTTTAAAAAACCATTAATAGTAATTGCTGCAGCATTATCGATGTCTTTAATTAAAATAATATTTTTTAAATTAGTGTCATTTTTAAACTGGCTTTTATAAAAAACGTCTTGTATATTCTGTTTCTTGATTGTTTCTTTGCTTCCATCAATAAAAAAAATATTAGTTGATAAATTATCAAAAGAATTATCAATTAGTTTTAACGAACTGTTATTAATTATATTAATGATGTTTAATAGTAAATCATCAATTTTATTGGTATGTTTAAATAAATAAAAGTGTGCAAGTTTGTTAGATTTGTTTAATTTTAAAAAAATGTCTAAAATTTCTGTGTTCATTATTTGTATTTTTGTACAAAGTCTAAAAATTTTTGATTTTGATTTAATTTTTCTACAACATTAGCACAAACTTTTTCAAGAGATAAAGAACCGTCAATAATAATAAATCTTTTTGGGTCTTCTTGAATCAATTGTTTATAACCATTGTAAACTTTATAATGAAAATCCATATTTTCATTGTCTAATCTATCTTGTACTAAACGAGTGCGGTCGCGTCTTTCTTTGCTTTTTTCAGGGGTAATTTCAAAGAAAATAGTGATATCTGGAATAGCATTATCTATGATTAAATTTGTTAATGTTTTAACAAATTTATATCCTAAATTTCTTGCAAAACCTTGATAGGCATAGAAACTGTCAATATATCTATCACATAATACTAATTCGCCGTTTTTAATAGCGGGTCAAATAACTTTTTCTAAATGAATTCTACGGCTTGTAGAATAAAGCATGGCTTCAGCCACCGGCGATAAATCGCTCTCTTTGTCTAAAATAATATCACGGATTTTTTCGGCTTCTTTCAGGTTTTGTCCGCCAGGTTCTCTAGTGATAATCAAATTCATTTTTGGATAATTTTTTTTAAAATATTGCACCAATTTTTCTAGTATTGTAGTTTTTCCGCTTCCGTCTAATCCCTCAAAAGTTATAAACATTTTTTACCTCTAATCTTTTTGTCTATTTTTTATTGAAAATTTTAAAGTAGTTTCATCAATATAGTCAACTGATGCTCCTAACGGTACACCAATAGCGATTTGAGAAACTTTTAGTTTTAAATTTTTTAATGCTTTCTTAAGTATGTTAATTAATATTTCCCCTTTTAAAGTGGGGGATATACCTAAAATAATTTCTTCAAATCCTTTAGCATAATTTAAAAAGTCATTAATATATGCTAAATTATTCTTATAATCATATTCGCTTTCTATTTGCTTATTAAAGATAAAATATCTTCCAAAATAAAAACCGGACTTTTCTATTTTGTCTAAAATAGAAAGGTTTTCAAGTACTAATAAAGTGTTTTTACGTGTTTCATCATTGCATATTTTGCATTCCAATTTTTTGTCTAAAATGTTAGTACAATTGTTACAAAATTTAGTATTTTCCTTAATTTTTTTAATATCATTTACGAGTAAATTTACACTTATTTGTTCATTGTCAAAAATCCAATAAACAAATTTTTCAGAACTTTTTTTGCTGAAACCAGGAATTTTTTTAAGTTTTTGAATTAAATTATTTATATCTTCAGATTCAAACATTTTAACCTAAAATGGTAATCCACCTGGCATGTCTTTTGGAATGATTTTATTTTGTTCTTCATTAATTTTATCAATTAATTCATTAATAGATACGATAAGTAAGTCCTCTAAAAGTTCTTTATCATCAGGGTCGATTAAAGCTGGATCGATATCTATCTTTTGAATGCTAAAATCACCTTTTGCAGTAATTTTAATGCCTTGTTTTTCAACACTAAATTCTAAGTTTGAAAATTCTTTTTGTTTTGCATCTATTTCGCTTTGCATCTTTTTAAGTCTTTTGATTAATTCTGGGTTCATTTTTCCTCTTTTCTATTATTTTCAAGTTTTTGAATGGATGTATTTAGAAGCCTCAATGTGGTCCTCGCGTTGGTTTGGTATTACTGTAATAAGTTTATCTGGTTTATGAATTGGATTGCCTAACACATATTTTCCATTAATATAGTCAATATAGAGTTGTCTAATTTTTTCTTGCTTATTAGAATTTAGAAAATATAATCATTTATAACCGCCCGAATATACGTAGTCTATAAATTTTTGTAAATCAACTTTGTATTTGTTTTTATTTAAAAGTTCCAATAATTCATCATTATCAACTGAAAAAATTATAGCGTTTTCACAAGCTGAAATGATTTTAGTATTTTTAAATCATTCAAAATAGCGATTTAAATCTACTCTAGTATTAGAAAATTCGGCATCATTTTTTAAACTCGTATACTTATCCTTTAAATTTCTATTTTCTTTATCTTCTTTGATCCATAAAAGAATATTAAGAATTGATTCAAATTCATTTTCATTTTCCCATTGATACTTAACTTCTAATTCTTTTTGGTTGTTAAAATTTTGTGTTTCTAGTGTATTATCAAAGATTTCTATAGTTGATTTTTCAAACATTTCTTCATTATTAACAATATTGTTTGTAATTTTGTTGTTATTATTTTTTGATAAATCTTCACTTAGCTTATTGGTGTTATTAGTTGTTTGTTTTTTGATCTTATCAATAGCAAACTTACTTTTAAAAAAATCGTCACCTGAAAAAATTGATTTATGTAAATTTTTGTTATCTTGAATCTTAGGAGTCGCTTTAAATTCTAATTCATCAGTTGTGTGTGAAATTGAGTTAGCGTCTTGGATTTTTTTATTTTGCTCCGGTTTAGGTTTATAAAAATTATTTAAATCAATACAGTTTATTAAACCAACCTCAATTATACTAAAAGGACTTTCGCTGCGAGGTAATTTAATTAAAATTTCATATATTTTTTTTAGCAATTTTATTGCTAAATCAATCGATAAATTTATCTTACCAATATCGTTCGGATCTAAAATATTCAATAATGATGTATCAAAAGTTTTATTAAATAATACTCACTCTTTAATAACATCCATTGTTGAAGTTAACAAAATTTTTGGGTCTATACCCTCGCTTTTTAATTCGCGAATTGTTTTAATTATATTTAATAAATCATCATTTTTTAGATCATTGAGTAATGTAATTATTCTTTTGTTTGATAGTAAACCAAAATATTTTTGTACATCATCTAAAAGGATTTTATTATCATTAAATGAACTAGCTTGCTCACTTAATGATAAAGCATCTCTTAATCCGCCTGATGATATTGCAGCAATTGCTTTTAAAGCATCGCTTTCGTATTTAATTTTCTCGTTGTCTAAGACAAATTTTAGTTGTTGAATGATATTGTTTTGTGATACACGTTTAAAGTTAAATCTTTGTACTCTAGATAAGATAGTTAAAGGGATTTTTTGTGGATCAGTGGTTGCCAAAATAAAAATTGCATGTTTTGGAGGCTCCTCAAGTGTTTTTAATAAGGCATTAAAAGCGCTTTTGGTCATCATATGAACTTCATCAATGATATATATTTTGAATTTACTATTAATTGGAGCTTGTTCAACCTTATCTTTTAGATCACGAATTTCATCTACTCCATTATTTGAAGCCGCGTCCATTTCAATGATGTCAAAATTATTGTTAGACATTTTTAAACAATCCTCACAAATTAAAGTAACATCTGTAGTGTGCATACAGTTTAAAGTGTTTGCAAAAATTTTTGCAACAGAGGTTTTTCCAGTACCTTTTGGACCACAAAATAAGTAAGCATGGTTGATCTTACGGCTTTTTAAAATATTTTTTAAACTTTCAACAATGTGTTCTTGACCCACTACTTCGGAAAAAGTTTTAGGACGATATTTGCGATAAAGTGCTTTGTGTTGCATGCTTCTCCTGAACAATAAAAACTATATTTAAAACTTGTAATAAAATTATAAATTAATTTTAATTACAAAATAAATAAAGATGATTTTTTATTCAAATCTGATTGAAAGATTTTCATATTTTGAATCAAAACATTCAATAATAGTAGTAAAAAAAGTATAAAAAAAAGCACTTGGCTTTAATTATTGAGTAGCTGTTAATTTTGCTTGCCTTCTTAATTCTCTGTGATGTTCCTTAGAAAGTTTTTTAGCTCTTTTTGCTGCTATTGTTTTGTTCTTTAATCTAACTTCTTTACGCATTATAACCTTTCTTTTCAAAATAAGGGTGTTTAGGTGGTTTGATATTAAGTTATTAAATTTTAAACGAAAAATTTGATTTTTAAAGTTTTATTTAAGATTTAATTTATTAAATTTATCTCAAGGATTCCTAACGAGCTAATTTACTTATATTTACTTTAGTTAAGTTATTAAAAAAATAAAAGAACAAGTAAATTATGCTATTTAAAACTTTTTAGACTACAGCATAGCTAAAAAAATATTCTTAATTTTGATTCTAAGAAATATTTAATTAAAACTAGAAACACCAGTTATGTATTTATTATCGTATATATTTATTTAATTTTAAAATTAAATATAATTTAAATTAATAAGGAGTTTTATGGATGTAAACAAAAAGAAAGAAATTTTAGACAAAATAATTAATGAATCATTAGATAAAGTCATGTCTGAACGTTTTGGTAGATATGCAAAATATGTTATTCAGCAAAGAGCGCTTCCGGATATAAAAGATGGTTTAAAACCTGTTCAAAGACGGATTTTATATGCAATGTATGATTTAGGTTTATCACATGATAAACCTTATAAAAAATCAGCTCGGGTAGTTGGTGATGTAATTGGAAAATATCATCCACACGGAGATAGTTCGGTTTATGAAGCGATGGTTAATATGAGTCAACCATGAAAATCAAACATTCCACTTTTAGATATGCATGGTAATATTGGTTCTATTGATAATGATCCAGCCGCTGCAATGCGTTATACTGAAGTTCGCTTGTCTAAAGTTACTGAATTTATTTTAAATGATTTAAAAAAAAATACCGTAGCTTTTATTCCTAATTTTGATGATAGTGAAAAAGAACCTGTAGTATTACCATCAATTTTTCCGACATTATTAGTTAATGGTGCAAAAGGGATTGCTGTAGGAATGGCAACTGACCTACCACCACATAATTTATCCGAAGTAATTGATGCTACGATTGCAAAAATTAAAAAACCAAATATATCATTGAAAGAAATTCGTAAATATATTTTAGGTCCAGATTTTCCAACTGGCGGGATTATTAAAGGGATTAAAGGGATTGATGATGCATTTGAATTTGGAAATAATATCAAAGATAAAATTCATTTATATGCAAAATGTAATTTGTATTCTAAAAGTTCTAATAAATTTATAGAAATAACCGAAATTCCTTATGGTGTGTCAAAATCATCTTTAGTTTATGAAATAGATATGTTAATTAACAAAGGTGCAATTGATGGAGTTTTAGAAATCAAAGATCAATCCGATCGTAATGGAATTAATATTTTAATTACAATGGATGTAGGCGTTAATGAACACAGTGTCCTATCTTATTTATATCAAAAAACTCAATTAAAAATTACTTATTCATATAACAATACTGTTATCAAAAATAATCAGCCGATGCAATTAAATTTAATGCAAATGCTGGATTCATATGAACAACAAGTTCGTGATATCAAAACAAAAACTTTAAACTACGATCTACAAAAAAACTTGTTAAGACTAGAAATTGTTTTAGGATTTATTAAAGTTTCAGAAATTACCGATAAAGTAATTAAAGTAATTCGTGAATCTGAAGACTCAAAAAGTGGGGTAATTAAGGATTTAATTAAACATTTTGCTTTTAGCGAAATTCAAGCAACAGCAATCGCGGAATTAAGACTATATCGTTTGAGCAAAACTGATAAACAAGCTTATTTGAAAGAAAAAAATGATTTAGAAAACGAAATAAATTATATTAAGGAGTTGCTTGATGATTCTCAAAAATTTAATAAGTTTATCATAGAAATCTTATTAGATATTAAAAAACAATTTGGTGCAGAACGCAAAACAAAAATAGAAAATGAACACTTTGATTTCAATCACAAAGAAACTGATTTAATAAAAGAAGAAGAAGTTTATATTTTAGTTTCTAAAAATGGTTATATTAAGCGCTTTAATGAAAAAACTTATATTTCAAATAATTTAAGTAATTCTTATATAAAAGAAGATGATGCAATTATGCATGTTTCAAAAATGAACACAATGCATAATTTAGTTTTATTCACAAACTTTGGTAATTATGCAATTTTACCTATTCATAAAATTGCTGAAAATAAATGGAAAGAGCATGGAACATATGTTCGTGATTTATATGATTTTAAAATTGATGAGCAAATTATTTCGGTTTTAGAAATAAAAAATTGAGAAAGTGACTTATATATAATTACTGGAACTAAGAATGGGTTTTTTAAACATACTAAACTAATAGATTTTAAGGCTCAACGCTCATTGAAAAGTTATACAGCAATGACCTTAATTGATAATGACGTAATGATAGGAGCAAAATTATCTAATAATCATAATAATTTATTAATTTTAACTAATAACTCATTAATTTCTTATTATCCAGAAACCGATATTAGTACTTATGGAACAAAAGCAAAAGGTATTAAAGGTGTCTATTTATCGTTAAATGA
Source organism: Mycoplasmopsis mustelae (assembly GCF_004365095.1). Taxonomy (NCBI): domain Bacteria; kingdom Bacillati; phylum Mycoplasmatota; order Mycoplasmoidales; family Metamycoplasmataceae; genus Mycoplasmopsis; species Mycoplasmopsis mustelae. The sequence continues at coordinate 66,109 of NZ_SOCN01000002.1, read as the reverse complement.
TAAAGTTACAGATTTTATTTTAAACAAAGAAAACATCGATTTAGTCTTTGTTTCGGATAAAGGGTATTGAGCAAAATTAGCTTCTAAAAAAATTCAACAAGTTTCACGAAATACAAAAGGGAAAAAATATTCTGAAATTAATCAATTAAATAAAATTACTGCAATAATTCAATCAAATAATATGGAAATATTAGTAAAAACAGATAGTTATAATTTAGTAATAGAAAAAATAAACAATCTAAAAGACAAACAAGGTAGTTTGCAATATCCGGTAATTAATAAATTATTTGTAAATGACATTCAAAAAGAATTTCAACTAAATCCTTTGAGTGATTTTAGTGTTGAATCAATAAAAGAAAATTCAAAAAATATTGAAAAATCGGAAAATCTTTTAAAAGAAAAAGAAAAACAATTTGATGATATATTAGCAAAAGTGGAAAAATTATTAAATTTGAAAAAGTAGGAAATTAGTTAGAAAAAAACTAAAATGTGGAAATAAATTGGATAAATATCATAATTTTCATAATTAATGTCGTTAAATTAGAATAAAGATACCTTATTTTAATGTAAAATAAAAATATTAAGAAATCTTTACAAACAAGTTAAATATAAATTTAACAAAAAAATAAAGTTAAAGTATCTTAAATTCGGTTTTTAAAACAAAATTTTAATTTTAAATTTAGTTTTTTTAATTCTTTAATCAAAAAAGCCTTAGGTGCAAAAGATACAAAAATAAACAAAATAAAAAATAAATTTAATCTAAAATGAATAATTTAGAATATTTTAATCATTAAATTGCTTGTACAAGAAAAAAATAAGTGTTTGGTAGGAGAACATGCTTGTACATACAGAATATAAAATAATAAATGACAAAGATCTTATAAAAAAGAATTTCAAACTCATAAGAAAATTATTTTTTTTCTGATTTAACTAAATTATTTATTCTTTAATAATATTAATAAAGAACTTTTCATACATAGTCAAGAAATTGAAAAATTATATAATAATATAATTTCACCATTGTATTTTTGGATTCAATTAATTTGCTTGAAAAGTAATATGATGATTATTATAGTGGCGGTTATTAATTTGAAAACAAAATAAAAAAATATTTTTAATATAGCTAGAAAAGAAGATAATGTTTTTAATAAATATAATAGAGAATGTAGAATAAAAAAAGAAAATTTAAATAATAAATTTTATACATAAATAAAATAGAGATTTATGCAAATCATAATTTTCATTTTTAAATAGTCAAAAATTATTAATGACGCTTATGAAATTTAAGGATGATTTGTTATCTTTTAAAGAAAAATAATTAATTCAGTTATTATAAAAAAATAAAGACAGCGATTATGATACTGAATTTACTAACTATTATGGAGGCTACTAAATTGAAAAAAACAAAAAATATACCTCTTATAAGTTATTTGATTATCAGTTCAAATATAGCCTTGTGATTATTTAGCACTATTTTGTTATTTTTGTTTCAATCTATAACTTATTATTATATTACACTTTATATGATAGTATTTTTAATAGAATCTCCAACATATATTTATATGTATTGATTATTTAAAGGATTTCATCCGCAAACAAAAATATTAAATAAATATTTGGAAAGAATATTAAAAACACTCTTTTTTGTCATAATTATAGTTGTGATTCTCTTAGGTATAATTTCAGTTAAAAATCTTATATTTGTGAGTATAGAAGGTACTTATTGATTTTTAGCGATAATATTTTTTGCCTGACTTTTAATGACTCTTATAAAGGTTGTTTTAACTTCAAAAACTAAAAAAAGTCATAATTCTTTTATTAATTTTATTTTCTATTTTAATTTGTTTTAGAAATGCAATCATAATAAAGTTTATGTTTTTTAAAGTTAAAAATATTAAAATTACTAAATTACCTTATAAAAAAAGAAAATGTGAAAATTTATGAAAATGCACAGCAAGAAAATAAAAAAAATATAAAAATAAAGTTACATTGTTGTTAATGAAGGTTAAAATAATTTAAAAGGAGATAATTAATAACAATAAATATTATTTTTTATATTAGATAAATAAATCTTGTAATTACTTTATATAAACAACATTATAAATAAAAAGATAACTTAAAATTAACAAATCTTGATTACATAATGTCATCAAAGTTCTGTCAATTATTGTCAAATTTTAGAGTTTTAGAGTTTGAACAAAGAGATAATAAAGAAAAAATTCAATCAACAATAAATGACATTGTATCTCTATTTTTAAAATATGAAGACTACTTTACAGATGTGGAAAAGTTGATTAAAGTACTAGTTATGAATATAAAATCAAATTTACAATTTGACATACTAGTTACTTCTACAAATATTTATAGTTATTTCTTTTGTTTAGAAGAAAAAAATCAACAATATAATTTCCATTTAAATAAAGATTCTAACTTTTTTAAATTATTAAAAAACGAAAAATTAGTTTCTTTTGTAAAAGAAATTGAAATATTGTTTAATGTTTTTATAAATACTAAATCAGAATTAATTAACGTTTTTAATTTAAGTAAAAAAGATGATATATCAGTTAATTATGGAATGACTTTTAAAGTAAAAAAAGATATAGAAAATTCATTTAAATTAGATTTTTTCGTGTTCCATACATTTAATAAATACAGAATTGATATGAAAAAATTTATTTATGAAAATAGCAAAAATTATTTTATAGATTTAGGAGCTCAAAATCAAGAGAAATTTATATATGAATTAAATAAGTGATATTAAAACAGTTGCTCACAAAAACTGTTACATGTAAATAAAATATAAAAAGGACTAAAAATGATCTTATATACCGAAACACAAAAAGATATAACAAAAAAAGAGTTGGACTCATTAAAAGGCGAGATTGTTACACAAATAAGTAAACTCTTAAGATTAACAGAATCAGATAGTAAAATAAATAAATTCAATAATTTATATCTTTACAATTATTTAAATGAAATTTCAAATTATGAAGCATTAAGTGGCTTGGATTTAAATTTATTAAAAGATATAAAAAATTTAATTTCATATATTGTTAATGAACTATCAAATAAAGCGGCAGAGGAATCCGCGTATATAAAAAAATTAGACACTAGTTCTTGAATAACAGGAATCGGATCTCTAATAGGTGGAATTTTAACATTTGGTTTTGAGACACCAGCATTATTAGGCGCTACTGCAGGATTGCAAATAGCTAAAGCAGAGAGCGTTAAAAGAAAGGCTAATTATAAATATCAGGAACAAATATTGTTAAATTATTCATCACTGCTAAAAAATGAATTTTTAAAAATAGAAGATGGAAGTTTTAATGTAGATAACGTGATATTAAAAGTTGATGATTTCTTAAATTATGTTCAAACTAATATCACGTCAAAACATAAAAGTAATTTAATTAATAAAATCACAGCTTTCAAAAACAGTCTAATAACATATAAAAATAAATTAGTTTCAACCGTGCAAACAGATTATAACTATGATCATGAATATGATTCTTACTATGGTGGAGGATACTAATGAAAAAAGAAAAAAACAGAATTCTTATTGGTTACTTAATTTTAACAAGTTGAATCGTTCTTTGAGTTATAGCTACTATTTCATTAATCTTAGTTAGAAAAGATGATTATTATTTTGTACCATTAAATGTTATTGTGTTTTTTATATGCTCACTTTCTTATCCTTTTCTTTATTTAGTTTTTAGAAGATATGAAGTTAGTGATAAATTTCTCAACAAAAATATAACATTATTACTAAAATTATCATTTCTAGTAGTCATTGTTGTAGCCATTATTATTACAGCATTAGGATTAGCAAGAGTTATTTTCCAAAGTAATGAAACTTATTATTGAGCTTTTGCAGTTTTATTTTTTGCATGATTCTTTTTAACTTTAATAAAAGTAGTTTTAACCACTAAAACACCCAAAAGTGAAAATGCATTTATTAATTTTGTTTTATATTTTAACATTCTTAAATAAAAATATTATAACAACATAAGTTCATTAGGACTTATGTTTTTTTAAAGAATGTTTTTTTAGTTTAAAATAAATTGAAATTCTTTTTAACTTTAAACTTTTATCACTATATTATAGGGATAAAAAAAATAAAATATGATACACACGGAGGTGTTGTTAGGGTATAATATCTAAATCTATTTTAATTAGATAAAACTGTTGTTTAATATTAATTTTATGAAAGGAAAAAATGCCAACAACAAATCAGTTAGTTACAAATGGGCGTAGTTCTAAAATTAAAAAACAAAATGCTCCTGCATTAAGTTTAAGCTACAATTCATTAATTAAAAAATCTAAAAAAATGGCATCACCATTTAAACGTGGTGTATGCACTCGTGTTGCTACAATGACACCTAAAAAACCTAACTCAGCTTTACGTAAATATGCTCGTGTTAAGTTATCAAATATGATGGAAGTGACTGCTTATATTCCTGGAGAAGGACATAACTTACAAGAACACTCTGTTGTTTTAATTCGTGGTGGTCGTGTTAAAGATTTGCCAGGGGTTAGATATCATATAGTTCGTGGAACACAAGATGCAGCAGGAGTTTCTAAGAGAAACCAAGGACGTAGCTTGTATGGAACTAAAAAAGAAAAGAAATAAGCATAATTAATTAACTTTTTACATTACATAATAATAAGGAGGACATATGTCAAGAAAGAAAAGTGCACCAATCCGTGAAGTACTTGCAGATCCAGTTTTTAATTCAGTAGTTGTTACAAAATTAATTAACCAAATTATGCTTGACGGAAAGAAATCAATCGCACAAGATATTTTATATTCAGCGTTTGAATTAATTAAAAATAAAACTAATAAAGACCCAATGGAAGTGTTTTTAGCAGCGGTTGAAAACATTACCCCACAATTAGAAATTCGTACTAGAAGAATTGGTGGAACTAATTATCAAGTACCAACCGAAGTTCCTACACGTAGAAAACAAACCTTAGCGCTAAGATGGTTAGTGCAATATGCTAGATTAAGAAACGAAAAAACAATGGATATTTGTTTAGCAAATGAAATTATTGATGCATCAAATAAAACAGGTGGAGCTATTAAAAAACGCGAAGATACACACAAGATGGCAGAAGCCAACCGTGCCTTTGCGCATTTTAGATGATAATCCAGGATTGAATATTTAAATATGGCAAGAGATTATGATTTAAAAGATTACCGTAATATTGGTATTATGGCCCACATTGATGCAGGAAAAACCACAACAACCGAAAGAATTTTATTTCATACAGGTAAAATTCACAAAATCGGCGAAACTCACGATGGAGTTTCACAAATGGACTGAATGGAACAAGAAAAAGAGAGAGGAATTACCATTACTTCTGCTGCTACAACGGCGTTTTGAAAAGGGAAGAGAATTAATATCATTGATACCCCTGGACACGTTGATTTTACAGTTGAAGTTGAACGTTCATTGCGCGTTTTAGATGGTGCCGTAGCTGTTTTAGATGCTCAATCAGGTGTTGAGCCACAAACAGAAACCGTTTGAAGACAAGCAACCAATTATAAAGTACCACGTATTGTTTATGTAAATAAAATGGATAAAGCCGGAGCAGATTTTGCTGCATCAGTTGCATCTGTAAAACAACGTTTAGGCGGAAATGCAGTGGCGATTCAATGACCTATTGGTGCTGAATCAAATTTTAAAGGATTGGTAGATTTAGTAACTAGAGAGGCATTTACATATAACGGAGAACCACAAGAAGAAGAGTTTGCAACTGAAATTCCGGAAGATTTAAAAGATATAGTTGAAATCAAACGTCAAGAATTATTAGAAGCGGTTGCTGCATTTGACGATGACTTGATGATGACTGTTTTAGAGGGCGGAGATGTTGATGTTGCTTCATTTAAAGAAGCAATTAGAAAAGCAACTTTAACCTCAGAATTCTTCCCTGTTGTGTGTGGAACATCGTTTAAAAACAAAGGTGTGAAGAAGATGATTGATGCTGTAGTTGATTATTTACCATCGCCACTTGACATTCCTGCGATTAAGGCACATGACAATGAAAAAGAAATTAATGTAGAAGCAACCGATGAAGGAGAATTTGCAGCTTTAGCTTTTAAAGTTATGAACGATCCATTTGTGGGATCTCTAACATTTTTCCGTGTATACCGTGGGGTTTTAAGTAAAGGTAGTTATGTATTTAACTCTACTAAAGGAGAAAAGGAAAGAATCGGTCGTGTATTGCAAATGCATGCTAATAGTCGTGTTGAAATTGATGAATGTCGTGCCGGTGATATCGCGGCTGCGGTTGGATTGAAATATACAACAACAGGAGATACCTTAGTAAACGAAAAAGGTGCAAAAATTGTTTTAGAAAAAATGATTTTCCCTGAACCAGTTATTTCGCAAGCTTTAGAACCAGAATCAAAGGCTGCTACCGAAAAACTATCATTAGGATTACAAAAATTGGCAGCCGAAGATCCTACTTTTAGAACATATACTGATGAAGAAACTGGACAAACAATTATTGCTGGAATGGGTGAATTACACCTTGATATCATTGTGGATCGTCTAAAACGTGAATTTGGTGTACAAGCAAAAGTTGGGGCACCTCAAGTTTCATATCGCGAGACTATTACTAAAACTGCCGATGTGGAAGGAAAACACATTAAACAATCTGGTGGAAAAGGACAATATGGACACGTTTGATTGAAATTTGAGCCAAATCCAGATGCAGGGTTTGAATTTGTAGATAAAATTGTTGGTGGAAAAATTCCAAAAGAATACATTAAATCAATCCAAAAGGGACTTGAAGAGAAAATGGCAGTTGGAATTTTGGCTGGTTATCCAATGATTGATATTAAGGCAACTTTGTTCGATGGTTCATACCACGATGTCGATTCATCTGAATTGGCTTATAAAATCGCAGCTTCTAAAGCACTTACAAAAGCTAAAGATTTGATTGGTACAGTATTATTAGAACCAATTATGGATGTTTCGGTAGTTGTTCCTTCAGATCATATGGGAGATGTAATTGGTGACTTATCACGCCGTAGAGGTTTAGTAAATGATCAAGAACAAAGAAATGACGGAGCAGTTGTGGTTAAAGCAATGGTTCCATTGGCGGAAATGTTCGGATATTCAACTGAACTTAGATCTATGACTAGTGGTCGTGGAACATATCAAATGCAATTTGATCACTATGAAAAAGCACCAAAAAACATCGCTGACGAAATCATTAAGCGCAGAAATATTCAATCTAAAGATGAAGATTAATATTAGACTCTAGATTCATTCAATTAATAAAATACACGAACACTATTCAGATGTGTTCGTGTTTTAATTTTTCTGTATTTTTAGAAATATAGGAAAATAAATATCTAGTTTTGTAAGCGAAAATAATTTTCTTTTTAATGAATATGATGCATCATAATTAAAACAAATCTGTTTGGACTTACAATTAAAATAGATGTAATATATTAAGAAATTATAACGCAGTAGTGTAGCTATGTGTTTGTTCTGCCGTGTTTAAAAATTCCAAAACATGAATAATGTTTTGGAATGATTTTTCTAAACTTTAATTAATGAATTAACTTGACATTTTTCGCCTAAAAGATTTCTTCCGTGTAATTCTTCTAACTCTAATAATACAATAACTTTTTTAACAATTACGCCTTGTGATTCTAACAAATCAATAATTGCTTTGGTTGTTCCGCCAGTAGCTAAAACATCATCAACAATTGCAGCAGTTTGTCCTGTTTTTACAAAACCCTTTTGTAGTTCTAAAGTATTATGTCCGTATTCTAAATTATATTGCATAGAAATTACTTCACCTGGTAGTTTATGTGGTTTACGCACCATAATAAATGGTTTTTTTAAAAATGCGGCCGCAGGTGTTCCAAATAAAAAGCCACGAGCATCAGGACCAACAATGATGTCTACATCTTTACATAAGTTTGCAATTTGATTAATAGTATAGTTTAGTGCTTCTCCGTCGGCTAAAAGTGGAGAGATATCTTTAAACAAAATTCCTTTTTTTGGAAAATTAGGTATATCTCTAATTAGTTTACTTATATTCATAAATAAATTATAAACCATTCCCATAATTTTACCTTCAAAAGAACACAAAAGCACATATAATGATGTGCTTTTGTGTATCTACTTTTAGTGTTATTTTTTAAATACTACATTTCTTGATGAGTAGTATAAAGCCTCAGCAATTGTAGGGTGGGTATAAATTGATTCTTGAAGTTGCTTAAATGTAACTTTTTGATGCATAGCGAATGCTACTTGATTGATTAAAATGTGACCACCTTCAACAAACATAAAGCAACCCAAAATTTGTCCATCTGTTTTTGAAACTAAGAATTTAATAAATCCTAAGTCATTTGCTTGTCCGTCAGCATGTAATCTTGGAAGCGCTTTCGCAGGAACTACCACTTCATCAAATTCAACACATTCAGCTGTTAATTGTGCTGCAGTTTTACCAACACCAGCTAATTCTGGGTTTAGATAAATAGCTCATGGAACGTGATTTAGCATTAAGGTTTCATTATCTTTGAATTTTAAAATATCCTTAGCGATTACATCTGCTGTTTTGTAAGCGACAGTTGATAACATCATTAATCCAGTTACATCACCTAAAGCATACACATTGCTTATGTTAGTTTTCATATGTTCGCAAACATCTACAAAACCTTTTGCATTCAATTTTAATCCTAATGCATCCAATCCTGATAAGTTTGCAACTCTACCAATAGCAACTAAAACTTTATCAGCCGCAAGAATATGTGTTTGTTCTCCTGTTTTAAATACTACTTCCGATTTTCTAACTTCTGATATGTTAGCTTCTTCGATGATTTCTACTCCATTAGCTTTTAAACTACCGGCAACTGCAGCGGCAGCCATTGAATCAAAATTGCTTAAGAATTTAGTGTTTGATAAAATGGTAACCTTACTTCCTAATGTGCTATAAAAGTAAGCAAATTCTAATGAAATCGCACCTGAGCCGATGATCACAAGACGCTTAGGAACTTCGGTTAGTTTTAAAGCTTGTTCTGAGTCAATTAAAAATCCTGATTGGTATCCTTCTTGTGCGCCTTTAACAGTTAAAGTACGGTTTTTTGAACCAGTAGCAACTACTAATTTATCAAATGAAACTTTAGTATCATTTACCATTAATGAATGTGCGTCTACTAATTTTCCTTCACCTCTTAAAATATCAACATTAGCACCTTTTAAGAAGTTTTCAATTGCACCGTTTAGAAGTTCTTTATTTGAAGTTCTTCTGCCTTGCATAGTAGCAAAATCAAACCCTTGTAAATGTGCTTGGACTCCGTATTTTTCAGCATTTTTTACGGTATCTAAAACTTTAGCAGACTTAATTAGTGTTTTTGTGGAAATACATCCTTTGTTCACGCATGTTCCGCCTAAATCTTCTTTTTCTACAACTGCAACTTTAAGTCCGTTGCTAGATAGAATTCCTGCAAGGGTATATCCACCTGGCCCGGCACCTAAAACTACAACATCATACTTTGTCATATATCCTCCTCTTTATATAATTTTTATAACAATAATTTTATATCTTAAAAACTAAAAAGCAAATAAAAAGCATAAAAAATTGAGTTTTTATGCGTTTTTTGGTTTTTGTAGTGTTGTTTGGTTAAATTAATAAATATAAAATTTATATTCTTAAACATAGTTTAAAATAATGATTATAATAAGAACAATTAAATAAATAAAGAGATTTAAATAAAAAACATAGTTTGATTTTGGTTTATGTTTTTGCTTATGTTTGTTTTGTTTTTGTTCTAAATATATTTTACGTTCTATTGCGTCCATTTTAGCTAATTTACGTTCTTCGGAGTATTTTTTAGAAATACTTTGATTTTCATTGAATTTTTGGATTGTTCTTTCTAAAAAACCTCATTTAAAAATCAAGATAAATAGTACTAAACAAAAAATTATGATACTAGCGGCAGTAAAAGAATCTAAAAGTTGTTTATTACCTTTTGTAAAATATCAAACAACCACAATAATGCTAAAAATTAATGCGTATATAATGTTAATTATTCAAAATCGTGTGCTTTGTAATTGGTATTTAGTATGTATCATAAATTTTTTAAATCACTTATTCATTGTTTTCCTTGTTTATATTATTATTGTAAAAATGAACTTTGTAAAAAGTTCATTTATTTTACTTTAAAAATTTCCTTTCCTAATTGTAATCATTCATCAACTAATTCTTTTAGGAAAGTTAAACCATTATCGTAGAATTTATCAGTAGTTAAATCTACACCGACTTTTTTAAGTATATTAAGTGGATAATCATTCCCTCCGGCACTTAAAAAGTTGTTGATATAGTCATCTAACGCGGTCTTGCCTTGGGTTTTATATTTTCTAAAGAAATAGGTAGCAACTAATTGACCAATTGCATATTTATAAACATAAAATCCATAATAGTAATGTGGAACATAAATGGATTGAATACTTGTTTGAACAGAATATTTTTGTGGAACTAAGGTATATTTTTGACTATTAGTGTAATAAAGTTTGCTAATTGAATCAAAACTTCCTGAGACACTGCCGTTTGCAATTGCATTATATAAATCGTATTCATAGTTAGCTCAACTTGTTTGTTTTAAAACGGTTCCTATAAATCCTTGAATCATAGAGTTTAAAATTTCAAATTTTAATTTTTTATCAGTACTAGTTTTTAACATATAATCAGCTAACATAAATTCATTATAAATTGATGCAATTTCAGCTAAAAAAATTGGATACATTGAATTTTGTAAATCTTGTCTAGTATCAGAAAAATACGAATGCATTGAATGACCTAGTTCGTGCACTAAAGTTTCAACGCTAGCTAGCGTTCCTTCAAAATTCATTAAAATGTATTTTTTATCTATACCATAGGTTCCACCGATGCTATATGCACCACCACGCTTGGTGTCGGTGCTCATATAATCCACTCATTTTTCATCGATGGCTTTACAAACTTGTTGGTGATATTCTTGACCAAATGGTTTTAGTGCTGTTTTGGCTAATTCATTCATTTCTGAGACTGTGTAAGAAGTTTTTACACTTACTAAATCACGTGAATAGTCTCATAGTTGACGCCTAGATTTAAATTTGATTTGATAAAATTTATCACTTCATTTTTTGTATTTTTTTAATATTTGTTTACTTTCAGAAACCTTGCTAAAGAGCTTCTTCAAAATTTCATCTGTTACCTTGTCTTTTGAAGTTAACATCGCTACAGCAGAGGTATATTTACGTAATTTTGCTTCAGTAGTGATGCTTTTAAAGTGTTGAAATAACAATTCTGCAAATGTGTCTTTGTGTTTAATAAAAGCGTTTCAATAATTGTGATATGCTTGCTTACGAACTTGTTCGTCGTTTGACTTTAATAATTTAGAATAGATTGCCGGATTGAGTTTAATCTTTTTGCCTGTCTTACTTGTTACTATCCCGTAATCCAACTCACTGTTGCTTAAAATACTAAATGTATTATGCGGACTAGGAAATCCGAACGAACTATTGATGATATATTCTTCAACCTTATCGTCTAATTTATGTTCATATTCGTCAATTTCATCTTGGATTTGTCTTCGATATGAAGCTAATCTTCGATCATTCATTCATAGTTTCATTTTTTCTATATTTGCATAAAATCTGTTAGTTTCTGAACCGAACGTAGTGTTTAATTTATGATTTAAGAATTGAAATTCAGCTTCTAATTTTTTAAATTTTGCATTAACTAAATCAGTATTTAAGTGGTTGGAAATGTAGTTATCTATCTTAAATGATAAAATTGTTTCTTGCTCTGATAATTTTACGTCATTTAAGTATGCTTCAATATTTTCATATTTTTTATCTTTATTTAAAATTCTTTCTTTTCTTACCTTATGATATTTATCGATTAAATTTTCAATCGAATCGCCTTTTAAAATGTCTTCTAAATCTCAAGTATATTCCTCAGGAACATCGCTGTGATTTTTAAATTGCTTTGCATTCATTGTTACTCCTAAAAGTTATGAAAAAAGTCTTATAAACTGTAGATTTACAAGACTTTTTTAATTTAAAGTGAAATATTAACTTTAATGAACTGTAAATCTATAGCACCAATGGAAAATCCAAAGAGTAGAAATCTTTTATGTTTTTCTACCAACCAAAATAACTGCCATTATCTTAGTTTCGGCTTTTATACCCTTTCATTAACTTCTGCATGCCCACTAGGTTAATTACTATTGCTAAAAGCTCCTCTATAGTAGTATCTATAACAGATTTGAACTCTTTTTATCGTCTCATCTGTTATATTAATACAACAGATTATGACTAAAAATAACGGTTGATAATATACATTCAACTGTTAATATTAGTCATAATAACTTGTTGTTTTCCTTTTTTCATAAAATTAATTGTATCAAAATATTTTATAAAATAAAATTTTTTATTGTTTTGGTTACTAAATTTATAATAAAGCAAAGAAGCTAATATGTTAACCTCACTGAAATACTAGAATTTTAATTTTTTAATATTTTATTTCTTTGTTGATTATGAAAATCTTAAATCATTTTTATTTAAATTAAGTGTTTCTACTACCACATTATCTTTTTTTGTGATGATAAGTTTTAATCAAAATTAAAAAAACTGGAATTTTATAAAGATTATCAGGCTGATTTTTAAATGAAAATGTTTATTTAAGTGAGAGTTTATTAATTTCTGAAGTAAATCAAAATATTAAATTTGCATTTTAAAATATAAAATTAAAAAAACTAGAAATTATGAATCGGAATGATTAAATTAGATTTTAAAAAATAATGTATAAATTGAAATTTGTAGGAATTAAAAATGAAAATTAAATCAATAATTTCTTTGAAGAAATCCGCTTGAAAAATATAAAATCTATAAAATTGTTAGTTTTATCAAATCAAAGTCATAAACTAATTGAAAAATTAACATTATCAGAATTTATTTTAACTTATGCTTCTTATATTTCTTCGGTGCCTAAATTTATTTATGAAAAGTTTTTAAAAAATCACTTAGAGAGGTAGTGTTGCGAGTTGTTAAAACCAAATTTAATGTTTTAAGGCGCTAATTTGTGTAGTTTCATGTTTTTAATACTTTTAAATTACTAATTTAGGTGATATTTTTGTTTTTGTTTTATAATTAATAGGATTAATGAATTCAATATCTCTTTTAGAGTTTTTTGATGTCTTAAACATTGATATTAGGAGAGAATATGAAAATGAAAAAACTATTGAAAATTGCAATTATTTCATTTACACCAACTTTATTAGTTGCTGCTTCATGTGGAACAAATCAAACTACTGAATCGCAACAAAAAGCGTTATATTCAAATCAAATTAATGCATTAGAAGCTGCTTTATCACCCGCAGAATTAAACAAATATCAAAGTATTTTAAATAAAGCAAAAGTCGAAAAAGAAGCAACTAAACAAGATGTGATTTTAAATGAAATCTATCGACAAAATTCTCAAATTAAAGAGTTGGTGCAACAATTAACTAAAGAATTTTATCGAGGTATAGGTGATAAATTTTTAACTAATTCAAATTTCGGGACAGAACAAATAGAAATTCCAAAAAATTTAATTACAACAGAACATACTTTAAAATTAACATTTTCAACTCCACAAAGTTATGCTTTAAACGGCAAAACACAAGAACAAGTTCGAAAAGAAGCTGAAAAACAAATCAACGATTTATTAAAAAACTCTAATAATAAACTAACGGTAAAAATTCAGTTTTATGGGGCCGAAAATTTTAATGCTTCATATGATAATTTAGTTAAAAAAGAAGCTGATATGGCATTTTTGCCTACTGGTTTTTTATGAGATAAAAAAAACGATATTATTAATGCTGGTTTTCAAATTAAATTACAGACTTTAGCACGTCAATTTCGTGGCGATATTAAATTTGATTTTAAAAATCCAATAAATGGTAAATATAGCGATGGAAGCTGAAATGATGATTTAACAAAAATAGCTCGTAATGTTAATGAAGTTTTTTATGGTGAACCTAGAAGTGAATGAAATAATGATTATCACTGAAATGGTTCTATTTATCAGGATGTTTATAATAGAGATAATTTAGTTCCGTACAATCGTGGTTCAATTATTTTGATTGGTACCGAAGCACAACGTGCTGCAATTAAAAAGGCTTGAAATCAAAGAGACTGGGATACATTTTTAAGTTATGGAATAGTTACTGGTGATTCAAACTCCGGTGCAAAATATATTTTACAAAACAGTTTATTAAAGAAACATTTTAAAGAAAAATTTAGAGATTTAAAGACATATCAAATTGATGTAAATAGCAAACATCACAACAATATAACTACAGGTTCAATTAAAGGAGTTCATCAAGCTCAATACTTAAACAAACATATCTTTTTTGATAATATACCCTCATGAGCTTGAACTCCATATAAAGCGGATGGACGAGATACTTATTTTATAAATAAGGACTTAAGACCAAATCAAAATTTAGAAGTATTAACAGTTACTGAAGCATTACCGTATTTTGTAGGAGTTTTTGGTAAAGAAGTTGATCCAAATGTAATTTCTGTGATTTCTAAAGTTATGATGAAATTATCTAAAGAACATAAAGATATTGGTGCTATAACAAATGGATTTTTTGGTTATTTTGAAATTAAAGATGTTGAATCTGAATTTTGAAATATTGCTAAAGAAGTATTAGATAGATAATGATTAAATTTAATGATATAGTGTTACAATATAGTGACCAAGTTATTTTAGATAATGTAAGTATACATGTGAAAAAAAATTCTATAATAGGCTTAATCGGAAAAAGTGGAACTGGTAAAAGCACCATTCTTAAAGCATTTTTTGATTTTAGTTTAATTAAAGATGGTGAATTTTGGTATAACGACAAAAAAGTTGTTAAAATCAAAAAAACTAATAAAAAAAATGATTTTAAAGGTTATTTTACCAAATTTAAAAAATTATTTAAACAAAGCTCTCTTAAAAACGTCGTAAAACTATATAAAAATACTTTAAATGAATATTTTAGTAAAGCAGAAATTAAAAAATATAAGAAAAAAATTAATTATATAGCACCCGATGACAATTTGATTACATCTATTGATTTTTATACTAACTTTAAATTAACTTTTAAAAAATATAAAAACCCTTTTTACAAATTTTTAAAAATTTTAACTAAACAACAAAAAGATAATTTATATCAAATGTGTGAATATTTTGGAATGCAAGATTATATTTTTAAACCAGTTGAGCAGCTTTCTGCTGGACAAAAACAACGTTTTGCAATAATTTTGAATTTAATTAACGATCCCGAAATTCTGCTGTGTGATGAATTAACATCAAATTTAGATATTACTAATGCACAATTAGTTTTTGAATATTTACAAAAAATTAAAAGCGATAAATATATTGTAGTAGCATTACATAACTTAAACGATGCTGTTAAGTATATGGATAAAATTATTGCTCTCAAGGACGGAAAAATACAAAAAATATATCATCCTAATGAATACGATTTAGATGAATTAAGGTTGTATTTTGACTAGACAAAAATTTCATCAAAAATTAACTAAAAAAACTATCTTAAAATGGTTTGTAACTTTAGCTTTATTTTTGATTTTTATATATTTTTTACATACTTTCAATTTTTATATAACTAAAACAGGAACAAATTTATTTTTTACACATTTAAAAGAATTATTTTCTTTTAAAAGTATTGTTGTTATTAATAATGATAATGTATTGAATTTATGATATATAAACTTGAATTTAATGTGAATAACAATTAAATCAGTATTCAGTGGTAGTTTTATAGGTTTAATTTTAGCTTTTATTACTGCTTATTTTAGTTCATTAAATCTATGAAAACGTAATTGATGAACCTGATGTATTCGGCTTTTAATTATTCTATTGCGCTCTTTGCCTGTTTTGATTT
The DNA here is from genome assembly GCF_004365095.1 of Mycoplasmopsis mustelae. Classification (NCBI taxonomy): domain Bacteria; kingdom Bacillati; phylum Mycoplasmatota; order Mycoplasmoidales; family Metamycoplasmataceae; genus Mycoplasmopsis; species Mycoplasmopsis mustelae. Next base: position 50,163 of record NZ_SOCN01000002.1, on the reverse strand, counting down.
TTATCATGATATTTGGTTCTGCCTACGAAGGCCAAATGATAGCTTTTATGATTTTTTGATTTACTTCATGAGTTTATTTGCATCGCTATTTTTGTGATATTTTTGAGTCTACTTCAACTCAAAAATATTGAATGGATATTCATCAAGGAATGCCGCGTTTTAAAAGTTTTTATAAAAATATTGTTTTAAATAATAAAAACAAATTCATAATGAATTCACTGCTTACACTTGAGACTAACATCAGATGAAGTTCAATTTTAGGTTCAATTGGAATTTATGGAATTGGACAACTTTTTAATACTTATCCGAATAATATTGAATACTACGGAATTAGTATTTTTTACATTGTAGTTGTTATTATCTTTTTTGAACTATTATTAATCTTTTTTAATAAATACTTATTTGTTGCTAGCGACATTAATAAACCTGATATCAATACTCCAAAAAGTTGAAAATATAATTTTAAAAAGCTCATTAAATTAACAATTTTTATTATCTTTTTAATTATCGTTATTATTAGTTTTGCAGACATTTCTAAAACTAGTGCAAATACCATATCATTAAGAATTTGATTACAAAATTTATTTAATTGAGATTTTAGCGGGGTGCAAGAAAACCCGAATTTGTATCTTTCTTATTGAAAAATTTTTCAACAAACTTATATTGTAGTTTATGTTTCGTACTTTTTATCACTTATATATGCATTATTTATGAGTGAAAAATTATATAAATTGCATTTTACTTTCGTTTTCAAGGTGATTGTTGTCTTACTAAAAGCAATTCCGGTTATCGTCTTTTTTATTTTATTTAACTCATTGCTAAATAAAGATACAGCAATTATTATTGCAGTTATTATTATTACTTTTAGGTCTTTAACAAAGCAGTTTTCAGAAGTTATTAACCGTATAGATAAATCGAAAGTACAATTATGAAAATCGCTTGGGTATAACAATTTTTATATTTATTGAAATCTTTTACTACCAATGTATAAAAAAGCAATTGTATCATTAGTTTTATTCAAGAGCGAAGGAACTTTTAGAAACTTTATAACATTTGGAATCTTTAGTAATGTTGTCTTATATGCATATATTAATGAATATATTAAAAACTCAGAATATGAAAAAATTGGACCAGCATTTCTACCAGCATTTTTAATTTATGCAATTTTTGAAATCTTATTTTTATTATATAAAAGAGAAGTTTTTGAAAAGATTAAGCTATTTACGACAAAAAGTCTTTTGAAAATTTCTAAGTGAAATAGATAGCGCGCGAGTGTTATCTATTTTAAAAAATCTCCTTAATTACTTAAGCGGACTCTATCCAGCTTTGTGCACTTATCTTATGCTTAATAAACAGATAGCCTATCCAAATATATACGCATACTTAAATACAAGCTTTGATACACAAATGTTGTAGCATAAGCCACAGATAAATCACTAAAGAAATATGTAATTATATTTTAAGTTAATTTTTGCTGTTGTTTTATAGTAATTTTATTTAAAAATATATTTTGTTAATTCCTCAGCGAAGTTTGAAATATCATTCATTGAACTCTTATGTAATGTCAGTTTGTAATTTACTTTATTATCTGGATTCATTTCGACTAATTTTTTGTTTTTACCATCAATTTTTATTCAATGACCACGATTTTCTTTTTGATGAATGTATATGAAATCCCTTTTGCTAATTATTTTATAAAATGCTTGTGTTTCAGAAATACCGATGCATATTAAATAGTCATAGTTATAATCTGGATTGATACCATTAAATTGAAATGTTAAATTTTTCTTTCCTAGTCTTGCGGACTTTATTTCTAGTAAAATTTCTTTAGGTTTTTGTATATGGATATCATACTCATTGTGAATGCTCTTGTTATCGGTATTCTCTACAAATTCTATCTTTAACCTTTTTAAGATTTCTTTAACAAATTTTTCTCCGATGTTTCCAATTGCATTTCCTTCAAACTCAATTATCTTTCAAAATATATTGTTTGTATTCTTTTTATCTAATCCTAAAAATTTATATTTTTCTTCTATAATGTCCAGTAAAATCTTTTCAAATTCCATTAAATCTCCATCTTAAAATCATTATCTAACAAAAGATCATAAATATGACTTTTTCCGATATGTCTACAAGAATTAGTAGCGAGCGAACTATATTTAGTTCAATCAGCATTAATTAAAAGGTTTTTAATTTTTTTGATTTCTTCTGGTTTTTTTGTATTGATTTTAATTGCGATTCCACTTTTATATTTCACATCATTAAAATCATAAACTACTTTATTTTCTTTAAAAAAAGTTGATGCCAAATAAAAATCTGCTTTCTCTTTAAAAATTCATCTTTTGCCACACTCTCTGCTTTTTGCTGTTGAAACTGTATAAACATCCAAATATTTTTTAAATGGATTTTTTGAACCTAAGGAATATCAATTAAAGGTAGATAAAGTTTTATTAATGTGATTTTTTGATCAAATTTGAAACACACATTTAACATCTATATCTTTATTTTCGAGCGTATAAAATGAATTTTTAGGCAAAACCTCACTGTGAATTAAATTTAAACCTTTTACACGATATCTAATACTTCCCTTACCTTTGCTTTCAAAAAACATTGGTAAGATAAAACACACATAGTCTGCATTGGCAGAATAATTTAAAAATTCAAGCGCCAAAACCCCGCGATGACCAAAAGGTGGATTTCCGATAACAATAAATGGTTGTTGTGGTAATTTATATTTTAAATAATCTGATTTAATAACATCGTCTCGTTTTGGATCAATATCAATGCCGATTCTTTTGTTAATTGGTAACAAATCTAAAAAACACCCTTCGCCGGTGCTTGGTTCGATCCAGAGATATTTTTCTAAATTATTTTCTTCATATTTTTTAATAATTTTTTTGGTTTTTTCGAATAATTCAGAAGCTATTGCATGTTTTGTAAAGTATTGGTCTAAGTGATTTTTAATATTGATTAACATTGATTTACCATTAACATATTTCAAATTATTCATCATACCTACCTTTATCAAATGCAAATATATTATACTTGTATTTGATAAATATTTATTCAATTAGTATTATTTTCAAGTAACAAATTTTTAAATTTTATATATAGTGTTATTTTCTGTCTTAGTTCATATATAATTTTAAAATATTTAATTTAATAGAAAGGACTAAATGAAAATAAATAGTTTATTTAACAAAGATACTATTTTTATTGATAATGAATTTGCTTCTAAACAACAAGCAATTGAGTTTTTAAGTCAGCAACTTTATGACAAAAAATATGTATCAGATGTAAAAGCAACTTATCAACTTTTTATAGATCGCGAAAATCAAGGTTCAACCGGTATCGGTGAACAAATTGCGATGCCTCACATTGGTTCATCGGTTGTTTTAAAAAACACTTTAATGTTTGCAAAAGTTAAAGATTTAAATTGAGATTCACTTGATAAACAACCGGTAAATTATATTTTTGCAATTGCTTTATCTACAGATGAAAGGCAAAATGCACACCTATCAATAATGTCTAAATTATCAAGTTTATTAATTAATTCAGATTTTAAAGCAGAGCTTACAAAAGTATCAAGTGCAGATGAATTTCTCAGATTAATTGATAAATATGAAGTAAATTTATCTAAAGATGTTGAAAATGTTCATGCTAAAAATTTTGACATTGTTGCTGTAACAGCTTGCCCAACAGGAATAGCGCACACTTTTATGGCTAAAGAGAAACTCTATGAGCAAGCCAAAAAGATGAATGTTTCTATAAAAGTAGAGACACAAGGCGCTGAAGGTGTGGATAATAAACTTACAGATTTTGAAATCAAGCAAGCTAAGGGAGTGATTTTAGCTGTAGATCGCGAAATTGAGAAGACCAGATTTGCAAATTGTGATAATGTCTTAGAAATCTCAACACAGAAAGCCATCCATCAACCACAGCAACAAATTACTAAAGTACTTAATAAACAAGGTAAAAAACTTAATGGAGTTACCAAAAGTAATGATAATAACGAAGCAGCAATGACATTTGATGGTTTTGGTAAAAAAATGTGGCGTTCTTTAATGAGCGGAATTTCGCATATGCTACCATTTATTATCTTTGGTGGAATTATGCTTGCGGTAGCATTTGTCATTGATATGATTATTGGTGCTTCACAAGGAATTGATTTAAATTCGCAAAATTTCTTAAAGAGTTTTGGATTTAATTCAGCTATTTCTAACATTATCTTTAAAATTGGTAAAATTGGTTTAGGACTAGCGGTACCAGTGTTAGCGGCTTATATAACTTATGCTTTAGTTGGTCGCCAAGGTCTGCTACCTGGATTTATTATCGGGGCAATTGCAAGCGGACAATTATCTGAGACTTATGCATTCTTAAAACCTAGTATTGTAGCATCTGGTGTTAATGATGCTGGTACATTTTTAGGAACTGGTTCCGGTTTTGTCGGCGGAATTTTTGGTGCATTCTTTGCAGCAGCAATGGTAATTGTGTTTTCTCAATACATTTTCGGAAAATTATCCGCAACAATGCAAGGAATTAAAAATATCTTATTTTTACCACTATTTGGTACTTTGGCGATTGCGATTTTATTTTGAGGTGTTAATATAGTTTTAATTTATATTAATTTAGGATTAGTGCTATTTTTACAGCTCTTTGAATCAAAACCATATTTAGCATGATTACTTGGGTTGATTTTAGGGATAATGATGGCTACTGATTTGGGTGGTCCAATTAATAAATCAGCTTATATTTTTGGAACTTTATCTATTGCGACCGGAACTAGCACCGTTTCAATGGCGGCAGTTATGATTGCAGGGATGGTACCACCACTTGGAATTGCATTATCAATGTTTATTTCTAAAAAGCTTTGAAGTAAAGAAGACCGCGAAGCTGGAAAATGGTCAAATATCTTATTTGGACTTTCATTTATTTCTGAAGGTGCGATTCCATATACTTCCAAAAATCCAAAAGTGATGGTTCCAGCTAACATAGTTGGTGGCGCAGTGGCAGGATTGGTTTCTGCACTATTAGGTGTAAATATCATTGCTCCACACGGTGGAATCTTCGTAGTATTTTTAGCTAAAACATCATTGATTGAAGATAATTTAGGTTTATCAATTGGTTTAGGGGTATTATTCTTTATCATTGCTTTATTAGTAGGAAGTTTTGCATCTGCTGGTACTATTTGATTGGTTAACTTTGTTAATAAAAAATATCCAAATTTAAGTAATAAATTCAAGTTTAAAAAAGCAAAGGTAGCTAAATAGTGATTTATACTCTAACCTTATCGCCATCATTAGATTTGTTGATTAAAGGAAATGAATTTCAAGTTTCAAAAGTAAATCGTTATCAACAAATGCATGCTTTTGCAGGCGGAAAAGGAATTAATGCTTCAATTATTTTATCAAGACATCGAATTGATAATGTTGCAATCACTTTATTTGATTCAAAAACTTTTTTAGATTTAAAGAATGTTTTTGATGCAGAAAAATTATATATCCTGAATATTCCTGTTAATAATAAAACACGTGTGAATATAAAATTTATGTCTGATAAAACTTCATTTGAATTAAATGGGCCAAGAGCCGATTTAGATCAAGAACATATATCAAAGGTTTTAAAAATCTTAGAGAAAATGCAATCTAATGATGTTTTTATGTTAATGGGCACTGCAAAAGAAGAACATTTGTTAGAAATTCTACAATTTTGTTATAAAAAGCAAGTTAAAATTGTTTTAGACGTAGAAAGCAAAAACTTCTTTGATTTGTTAAAATATCAGCCCTATTTAATTAAACCTAACATTGATGAGTTAGCAAAATTATTTCCAAATCAAACCTTAAATAATTTTGTCGAAATCAAGCTTTGTGTTGATGAGTTGAAAGCATATGGTGCACAAAATGTGATTGTATCATTAGGGGGTGAAGGTTCATACTTATTTACCAAAGACAATCAAATTCTCTATGCAAGTAATTTAAAGAAAATTACACCAGTTTCGACCGCTGGTGCAGGCGATACAATGACTGCAATTTTTGCTGCAGAATATATCAAAACAAATGATGCAGTGGTATCATTAAAACGCGCCTCAGCAGCTGCTTTAGCTACGGTATCTGATCTATGGTTAGGAAATGAAACGACAACTCAAGCAAATTACGATAGCATCAAAATTGAAATCATCAAGGAATAATAAAAATCGTTTATTACTTATTCATAGTAGTAAACGATTTTTAATAAAACTCCTTATACAATGTATAAGGATTAAAATCTTATTTAGATTTTAGTAAAAAACTTTTTACTTTTGCTAAGACGTTTTCAACGGTGAAACCATTTAATTCATAAACAAAGTCCCCCGGAGCAGAGTGTCCAAACTCCTTAGCTAAATGCGCATCAAACTTATTAAATTGTGCTAATTTAAATCATAAAGGATCATTTGTTGCTTCCGCTGCAAAGTTAGGTAACTTATTCAAACCTAATTCTTTAATTAAATCTTCATTGTTAAGTAATAGTTGCAATGATGGAACAGAAATAACATTAGCATGAATTCCTTGTTCCATTAGTTTTTGACTTACATTATAAATTAATTCTACTTCTGAACCACTAGCTAACAAGTTAAGTTGTGCTTTTTGACAACTGTGAATAAAATATGCAGCTTTAAACTCATCTTTTTGCAAGTTGAATGATTTAATTGGTTGTCTAGTGGTAATAATTGCTGATGGTGTTGATTTTAATGCTAATGCATATTTAAATGAGTTTAACATCTCGTTTTCATCAGCTGGTCTGAAAACTAAATAGTTTGGAATACTACGTAAAGTACCGACTTGTTCTACCGGTTGGTGTGTTGGACCATCACCACCTACCTGGTATGAATCATGACTAAATACAGCAATATTAGGCAATTCCATAATTGAACCTAATCTTAAAGCAGCTTTACCATAGTCGGCAAAAACTAAGAAAGTTGCACCAAAAGCAGGCATTCCTGAGTGTAGGTTAATTCCATTATTGATTGCAAACATCGCAAATTCTCTAATTCCGTATTTAATATTGCGCTCTGAGTTAAATCCAACTTTTGTAGCAGCTCTTAAATCCGCCGAACCACCTAAAAAGTTTTTATGGTGTGTATCTAAATACACCATAATTTCATCAACATAATCTCTGGTAGCAGTATTAGTTTTTTTGAATTTAAATCCTTTAAAATCAAAGTTTTTTTCTTTATTAATGATAGTTTGCAATTCGGCTGCTAATTGTGGAAATTCTTCTTTATATTTTGCGAATCTTTTTTCTCATTTGCTATATAAAGTATTTTTGGCTTTTATTAATTGTGCACCAAATTCATAAGCATCAGGATCATATTCAAAAGGTTTAGTATGTGTTAGTCCTAAACTTTCTTTATATTCTACTGTTGCTTTAGGGTCTAAAATTCCATTGTGTCCTTTTGGAGTGTTGGCAACTTTAGTTCCATAAGCGATAGTAGTAGGAACCTGAATGTAAGTAGGGCGTAAACTTTCTTTTGCTTGTTCAATTGCACGCCGAATACTTTCAGGGCGATTATTATTTAAAATAATTGTTTTAAAGTGTGCTGCTTGGAAAAATTTCTCAAGGTTAATATTATTAACTTCAGCTGCCGAAGTATCAATTTGCATATTGTTATAATCATGCACAATGATTAAAGAGTCTAATTTATTGGTTCCGGCAAAGGCAATTGCTTCTAAACCAACACCTTCTTGCAAGTCCCCGTCGCCACAAAGTACAAAAATATTGTGATTTAAAATTTTATGATTTTTTTGATTAAAACGCTCACTTAAATGTTTGTTGCTTAGAGCCATTCCAACTGCCATTGCTAACCCTTGACCTAGTGGTCCGGTTGAAGCATCCACGTATTCTAGCTTTTCAATTTCAGGATGTGATGGTGTTTTAGAATTATATAATTTGTGTTGTTTAATATCATCTAAAGTTAAAAGTCCCATTAAATGATAAAGCGAATAAAGTCCCATTGAACCGTGTCCAGCCGATAAAACAAAGCGATCACGATTAATTCACCTTGGATGTTGAGGTGAAAATTTTAAAACTTCACCTACCATTGTATAGAAAATTTCAGAAGCACCCAATGCCATTCCGATGTGGCCTTGGTGGGCGTTGTTAATTCCATCGATAGCGATTGCGCGCATATTAGCGATAAAATCTTTATGAGTAAAGTTTTTTTTATGCATTTTGGAGTTTATCCTTCTTTCTTTTGTCAAAAACAAATTGTTTGATCAGTCCATCTGTGACTAAAGCGAGATAACCAGCAATAATTACACCAAAGGCAACATATTTACCTGCTTTTGGTATTAATCCAAGTAATCCTGGAATGTACCCAATGAGATAATCGGTGTCTCCTCAGTTCAGTGAAGTAACTGAAGTATTTAAATCATTGGTTTTTTCAATTAAAGCACCTAATGCATTGGAGTTAGTTGGTGCTCAATTACCAAGTACAAAGAACACCGGAATAAAGGTAATAATTAAACCACCGATAAATGGTCCAATAATTGCACCTCAAATTCCACCTTTAACATTTCCAAAGACTCCAGATGTTGCACCTAAGAAGAAGTGTGGAACTAAGCCAGGTAGTACAACCGCAGGGATTAATGACGCTTTACCAAGTCCAATTGTGATGAACATACCTATTATACCGGAAAAAAAGGAAGAAATAAAACCAATTATTACAGCATTTGGAGCATATGGAAATACTACCGGACAATCCACTGCTGCTTTAGAATTTTTAATTAATTTATCACTAAATCCTTTATACATTGGAACTAATTCACCGACAAATAATCTTACTCCAGCCAAAATAATTTCCACTCCAGCAGTAAATGTAAACGCTTGCACGAACATCGTAATTACTCAATTTCCTTTGGATAATACAGCATATGCAGCGGGCGAGTTGTCTTTTGTTATCTTACCGATTTCATATAAAATTCCACCCGGTAGAAATGCTGCTAAATAAAACACAAATACCGTAATTGATATAGAAACTAAGGTGTTTCTAAAAAAGAAGAGCGATTGTGGAAACTTGATTTGTTCGGTGGATAAAACCTTGCCTTTCTTAAGTTTGTTAATTCCTTCACCAATTAAACCAGAAAGCGCATAACCAAATCCGCCAGTATGACCTAAAGCAATTTCATCGCTGCCGATAATTAAGCGCATATATCTTTGCTGTGTGTGTGGTGAGATTACCATATAAATTGCCAAAAGAGCAGAGGAAGTGAATAATGCTAATACAAAATCACCTGGTTTGTTAGCAAAATCAAATCCAATGACATACATAATTGCGGCTAGCATCAATGATGAATAATATAATACATGTCCTGATAAATATACGTATTTAAAGCGAGATGTTAGCGCTAATGTAAGATTTAATAACATAGCAACAATCATAATAATTGATCCTAAAGTTGCTATGGACGGTAGTGCAGTAGCTAACGCTCCTGCAAATGCATCGTTATTTGGAATAATTCCATTTAACGAATATACGGATTGAAACACGGGTTGAAATTGATTTAACGAACCAACTAAAACTCCTGCTCCGCCACCTAAAATTATAAATCCGACAATTACTTTAAAAGTACTAATTACTACTTGAGATGCTTTTTTGCGTTGTACTAAAGCACCAATCATAGTAAAAATACCAACCAATAAAGCCGGAGTTCCAACAAATGCTTTTAAAAAGTTAAGCATTCAAAATAGAAAAGCCATTTTTACTCCTAATTTAATTTTAAAAGTTGTTTGAGTTTCTCTGTTAATTCATCTTTAGATAAAATGTTAGTTAAAACTACCATTTTATCTTGTGGAAAATCTAAAACCGGCGCAACATCTGCACCGACAATTACATAATCTGCGTCATTTTTATCGAATGATGAGATATTAGTATGTTCTACTGATTCGTAGTCTATAGCTAATGAGTCTAGTACTGATTTGACGTTCATTTCTAATAGAAGTGAGGAACCTAAACCAGAACCACATACACATTTAAATTTCATTATTACTCCATTGTTTAATTAAATCTAAAAATTCTTGTAATGAAGAAATAGATAATACTTTTTCTTTAAAATTAGTATCTCCAAAATATTTAGCAAATTCAGCGATTAAATCAAAATGCGAATCATTATCCGGTGCAGATAAAGTAATGATAATTTTTGCAACTTTATCTGCTTGATTGTTAAAAATAATTTCTTTGTCTAAAATTAAGGTAGAAGTAGCAGGCTTATAACAATATGATCCTGCCGGAGCATGTAAAAGTGCAATTCCTTTTTCTAAAACATAATAAGCACCAAATTTTTCAGTAGATTTTAAAATTTCGTTTTCTAATTGAAAAGACGCTTTTTGATTATCTACTAGCATTTTTACACCTAAATGAATTGCTTGTTTTCAATTGATTTCTTTGCTTAGATATATAATCATTTTTGGATCAAATAATTTCATTTTTACCTATTATTAATAAAAGCAACTATCATAAATAATGTAAACAAAAGCAAAATCATTACAATAAATGCGATAAAAATTCATTTACCTGCTTTTGCGGATGTTTTAGGTTTAACATCTTTAGGAATTGGTAATGATTTAATGTAAAAGAATTTATTAGGATTTTTAGCTAAAATTAATGATTCATTTTCTTTTTGGTTGTACAAAGATAAAAGTTGTTCGTCATTTAAGGAGTTTAAGTATTCTTGTTGAAATTCATATTTATATATTAAATGTTCAATTAATTCATTGCGACTTTTATTCATTTTGACCTCATTTTTTAAATGTTTTAATGCATTCAGTGATAATTTGGGTATAAAAGGTTAGATATTTTTGAAGTATGAAAAACTTTTTGTATTTTAAATAACTTAATATTAGAGTTAAATTTTGATTATGATAATGCGAAATGAGATAATTTTTGCTGTTTAAATAAATATTTTGAAATTTTCTGTAATTTCATAAAAAATCTACCAAAATGATGATTAGAAATAAACACATAAATACTAATGCACTGACTCATAGGCTTATAAGTAATAAAATTCAGCTCAAAGTTAAAAAAGATATAGCTAAAATTTTGTTTACCAATTGGTAATTTTGATCTTTAATGGTGATTCATTTTGACGATTCATTGATAAAAATTAAATTTACTAATGAATATATATTAGAGTTTAAAAAATCATCATTTAGATAGATTTTATGTTTATATACATTAAAAAAATCTTTAAAATAATTATGTTTAAGACTAATTGAAAAACTACTTTTATATCTATTTTGTAGTGAATTCTGAATTAAAGGAATTAATGGTTTTTGGAAAATAATACTGATTTTTGAATATTTTATTTTTAAATTATATGAATAAACATAATGAATAAAAAGTTGTACCAGTAAAATGCCAAATAACATAAAAAGTCCATAGAGATAAAACATAGTAATTACTTCTTAATTTCATTAAATAAATTATTTTTTAAGAAAATTTCTGTTACTTTTTCAGTGTTAATTTCTTTGTTTTTGTTATTGATGATTTCATCGTTAATTTCATTCAAATTCATAATTCGATAAGTTGTTTGGTTTTTCACGTTTTTAAAATTTAAATTTTCATCGGAAAAGATAATTATTTCATATTGATTTTTAAAGCGGCGATCTAATCAACCACTCATTTCTTTTAATCAAAATATTTCTCATTTGTCTTGTTTGATCAATTTTTTGTTTTCTATGAAGGCGCCATTATTATTGATGATTAATTTGAATTTGCTATTTTTTAAAATATCGCTTAAAATATATATTTTATGTTCAGAAACTACAATGGCAGAAAATAAAGTGTATTTCTTTTTAGCGAAAGGGTTTTTAACTAAGATATTACTTAAAACCTTTGCATTACTTAAGGCATTTAGTATTTTTAATTTTTCTATAGTAGTTTTTGAAGTATAACCAACGTAGTTTTGTATATTTAAATCATCTTTTTTATTGTATTTTAGTCAAATTCGTCAAATTATCACACCAATTAAAATGCAAAATAAGATACCTCCCAACACAAAAATAATGATTGTTAAGAAGCTCATTAAAAATTTTCCTTTCATCAAGTACTGAATTCTTTAATTTTTTCAAAAGAAAATATAATGGAACCACCAACAGCAATATCTACTTTATTTATATAAAAATCCTTTGCATTGTGTTTTCTTAAACCACCATCACTAAAAACTATGATATTATGTTTAATCTCCTTAATTTCCTTAACTTTATTTAATAAAGTTAAATTAAGTTCTTGACCTGTTCCGCCGATAATATTGATTGTCATTACAAGAATTTTTGTTGAAAGATTAATAATTTCAACAAAATCTTTTGGGTGATCCTTTGCTTCGATCATAATTCCAAAAGTTGTTGTTGGATAATCATTTAAGAGTTGTTTAAATATTTTAATATTAACACTTTCGGACGGTAAAAATATTGTATGAAAACCTAAATTTACTAATTTATTAATAAAATTTAATGGCTTTTCAAGCATTAAATGTGCATCAAAATGAACATTTGGATATCTTTTGATTAAAAATTCTACTTGTTGATAAGTTGCACCAAAATTATCAACAAAATAGCCATCCATAAAGTCTATATGAATATGTTTGGTGCCATTTTTAATTAATTTATCTAAAATATCAATTGAATTAAAGGTGTTAATAGCGCAAAAAGATTGTGAATATTTCATAAATCTCCTTTTAAAGTTAGCAACTTATGATTACCCATATAAATCATAGAATCTTCCGCCTATATATATATATATATATATATATTACCATCAGACATTAAGTTAAACACAATTAATCCTTTTATTAAACAAGTCTAATTACTTAGATTTAACTAATAGAAGGATTTTTTATTATGAATACATTAGTAACCTGAAAAGAATTAAAAAACTTATTCAGAACCAACAAAAAAACAATTAAGAAAATATTCAAAGAAAACGAACTCTCCGATTTATACCAGTCCCTCTTTTTGATGTGTAGCAAAACCGAAAGCAGTGAATTTGAGCGCAATTTTTCAAAAACATTTTTATGCGATGGAGTATTAAAACAATTATTAGCAATTAATACATCAAAGTTAAAAAGTCGTTTAAATTTAGAAATTAATGATGAAATGTATCAATTAGACAACATCTGATGTGATGATTTCGTTGATAACTTAGATACATTATATTTAACTTTTCTTACTAATACATACCTTAAAAATTTAATAAGTTTTAGTCACTTTCTTAATTTCTTAAAAGCATACATCCGCGAAATTAAACCACACCAACAAGAAATGATCAACATATGTTTGCCATTTTTAGATGATATGGTTGCAGAAGTAAATAAAGGAATAACACATAACAAAAAGTGAAGATTTATTGATTTCTACGATAAATTAATTTTTACCATTAACGAAAACTCATTTTTAGCCAACATTAACGAACAAAGTTTTAAAAAGTTTATTTGTGAGGCACTTTTTGATTTTATTATTGTGATAAATTTAGTAGCAATGCACACTTATTGAAAGAGTTGATTTATTTAAGATGTTAAAAGATTTCTATCAAAATCACCCGGTGTTAACTTTTTGAAATTTAAATAATAAAACAGTCAAACCTTCACCGATTCAACTTTATCAATTAATCAAACTACGCAAACTTTCTAAAGTCGACCTTTTAAAAATAATTCACATCGGAGAATATAAACATCATGCCTTTAATGGTTGAATTATTGAACAACTACAACAACAAAACCTTTGAAACAACATCAAACCGGGCTGAGAATGAATTTTAGACACACGATTAGATTTACTAAATAAAGAAAATAAAAAACTTATCACCAAACACCCTGATTTTATTTATCACATTAATTTTAAAACCAAACAAGCAACACGAATCAATATCATCGCATATTTACATAAATACATTACCGAGATTGGTCTAAAAAATTATTTTAAGTTATTGATCAAAAACTACAAAAACATTAAAGAGGTGAAAATATAAGAATTTTTAAATATATAAAAATAGACATCGCAACACTTAATAAAGACGGGATGGACTTTAATTTTGTTATAGATAGATGCCTCCGACCCGTTTTCGTGTTTGCAGTCTTAAATTATAAAGAGATGCGCCTTGATTTTTATGATTTTGAATTTGATAAAAACACACATAATCTTATAAAACAAAGCACTAAAACAAGGACATTAACAATAAATGCGATTGATGATTTTTTAAAATTTCACAAACACACTAAAAAAAGTGAATTTGAAAAGTTTATCAACATTCATATTAAAGCAATTGATAGCAATAAGGGAGTGTTGCAGCGATTAAAAATAAAAAAACCTTCAAAATGAAGGGTGATAAGGTATTTAAAGCAAGCACGCTGACAGCATTTGCTACATTTACGTTAATTGCATTCGTTTCTTAATATTTTCAACGATATCAAATTTTGTCTCAATATTTAAAACGATATTAAAAGACACAAAGTTTAAAGCGATAAAAAAACGGAATAAAAACTCGATTAAGTTGTTTGCTCTTTGATAATTAAGATTTTCATTAGCGATATAAAACACAAAAGAGTCACCTTGATTTATATATTGATGAATTTGTTTATTTAGTCAATAGACATCATCCAAGTTTAACCCATTCGCAGTATTAAAGACCAAATACACTCGCACATCTTTAATTTCGCACGATTTTAACTTTTGAAATTGTTTCGACTTAGCACCATGACAACGCGCACAAAGTGTTTGCAGATTGCAAGCGTCTAAGAAAAAAGCCTCATTATTACGATGCTCGATGATATGGTCGACGTGTAAGTTTAAGGTATTAAAGCACTGAATGCAGTAGGGGAATTTGTTTAAATGCTGATCTCTTAATTTCTTTCACTTTGTGGAATGATAAGGGTGTTTTCAATTGATAGTCATATTTTTATAATATCAAAAGACAATGATAATAAAAAGGAGAAAAATGAAAAAAATACGCATCAAAACAGTAAGTGCACGAAATTTTAAAGGTCTATCCGTTTTTAATTTTAGCGATAACGGTACTAACTTACAAACCTACAATACCGGAGCCAACGCAAGTGGAAAGACGACATCGTTAGATATTATTCCGTTTTTGTTAAATAATAAAAAGAACCTTACCGGAAATTTAAGTAGTCCTCAATATTTTAAAAATATGCGCGCATCTTTAATGTTACAAATCGATAAAACAAATTATGAAATAACAACACACGAATCACTCACTGAATTTTGTATTAATAAAATAGGTAGAAAACCACAAGAAATTAAAGAACAAATGCAGACACTAATGAATGTTGGGGATGCAGACTTTGAAGCAATGTTTGTTCCCGTTACTTTCTTAAATGCAGGGCCAACTGTGCTGAAAAATTATTTTATACGTAAATATCTTAGAAATGCTGAAAACCTAAAAAAGATCTGATTGATTTTTAGAGATAGAATGCTTACCAAACAAGATATCAATATTATCAATAGCGATGAACTTGATGCATTACTTAGTGTTTTTTATAACTTATTAAAAGTAAGTGAACCATCTAAGGTTAATAATATCGACACCGCTGAAATACGTAAGATCTTTAGAGCCAACTTAAAAAGAGAGAGCGAACACGAACAACGAACACGAATTAAAATAAATACCTTAAAAGACCTGCTTAACGATAAAGACCCAAATATTAATGAATTAATGCAGCAGTACACTTCTGAGATTACACAATTTTTAAAAGACATTGCAATATGAAACACAAGTCTTTGAATGTTAGACATTTTCGAGGCATTAGTAGTAGAACAACTCAATGAATTAATTAAAACACAACACTTTTACTTTGATTTTAGTTTTATACCAACACAAAAAACCGATGAGTTATTAATTAGATATAAGGGAGTAGAGTTTAAGAGTTTAAATAAGGCTGAACGGGTGTTGGTAGGTGTAGAATTAGCGAAATTTTTACAAACTCAAAGTAATATTATGGGGTTTATCTTAATCGATGATGCTGAGCACTTAGATAATTACAGTAAGCAAAGATTGCAAGAACTAGCACAAGGCTTTCAAGTGTTAATCACTACGGTAAGTAATTCGGATGCGACTCATTAGTTTCGGAAGTAGTAGTGCTGGCAATTGCTATTTATTAAGTGATACGGGTATAAATGTATTAATCGACATTGGTGTAAATATATTTTTAAATACACGAAACGAGCACTATTTTAAAATTTTGAATGCTGATTATTTATTGATATCACACGAACACATTGACCATATTAAGTATCTACCGAACTTTTTAAAAGTTAATCAAAAAGCGCCCGTTATCATAAACCCGTTATCACTGCAAGAATTTAAGAAAAAACACGAAAACGTGTATCACATCAACCAACATCGCTTTGTTGAATTAAATTATAAACAAACCTATCATAATGATTTTGTAGAGTTTAGAGCCTTTGAAGTTTTACACAATTCTAAGGCCAACAATGGATACTATTTAAATTTTAAGCAGTTAAATAAAAAAGGGATTTATATCACCGATGCTGGGAGTTTAAAATTATCAAGTTTAGACAACGCTTTCAATCGCGACTTAGATTTTGTAATGATAGAATCAAACCACATCAAAACCCCAACCCAAAACGATTTAAAGACACAGATTCAAAATAGCGAATTAGGTCACTTTAATATCATTCAAACACTGAAAGCATTAAAACACATTCTTGGGGTAAATTTTAAACAACCGAAAGTCATCTTAATACATACATCTCAAAACGACCGAGAACGAATTGAAGCAATAGACAACACCATCTACGGAGACTTTAATTACTTTCGTACTTCAAAAGACTACTGTGAGATTGATTTATGTTAGAGAAACAACTACAAAACAAAGTGAAGCGAATTCTTAACAAGCATCGCATTAGTTATATCAAAATAGCAGGTGGAGAATTTCAAAGGTCTGGTATCGCTGATTTATTAATTTTCAACCATTTTCACAGTTATGCATTAGAGTTAAAAAGCGACTTTCATAAAAGCAAACCCAAAGCACTACAAGTGCTACAAGCATCGCATTATGCAAGTAATTTAATTTACCTTTTTGCTGATTTGCATAATATCGATTTTATACTCAATAAAATAATCACCAATCAATGACAAATTTTAAAACATTACTCAAACAAACAAATTGAATACTGAAAACAATACTGAAAGAATAAAGAAATAAAACAAAGGAAAAGAGATGAAGCAACTTTATCAATATCAAAAGGAAGCAATCAAGGTAGCAAATAACCACGATCGATTTTTATTAGCATTAGATATGGGGTTAGGAAAAACTTTCACGGCACTGAATTGGCTAAAAACCCAAAAGCAGCGAACCACTTATATAATCTGCGACAGTGCGAAAATAGACGACTGAAGTAATGAAGCCCAAAATTTAGGATTTAGCGTTATTACTTTAAAGTCTTTAAATAAAAAAAGTTTTAACATCGACATACAATCAAAAATGCAGAAAGCCGAACAAGTTATTATATGCAGTTATGGAATTTTTAGAAACTTAATCAACGGCAAAGGATGGGAACTTTGATACGACATAAATTTAATTATTGATGAATCACAAGTCCTTAAAAACCCCAAGTCGCAACTTTCTAAATGTATATGACAATGAAACCGGAAGTATGCTAAGGTGCTAATGTTAAGTGGAGACCCGATTTCAAATGGTTATGTGAATTTATTTATGCAGATGAAACTCTTAGAATTATTACCGGAAAAATATAGCTACGATGCATTCGTTAGCAAGTTTTGCAAGTATTACATCATACCGGGGAGACGTTTTAAAATTATCACAGGATACGATCAAAACAAAGTGAACGAACTTTTAGCCCTTTTATATCACCGCTCGTTTTTTCTAAGTAGTGATCAAGCAATAGAATTACCAGACCAACGCCAACACATAAAACAAGTTACAACCACACAACATTATAAAACATTATTCAAAGAACACGCACTGATAACCGGAGAGCATAGCATCACGGCTGATAGCAGTATAAAACTATTACACGCAGCACGACAATTAGCATCGGGGTGTTTTAAAGCAGATGATGGAAGTTTTGTAAATGTTTCTGATGCGAAATTACAACAGCTGGAAGTTTTAATCAACGAGAGCACATATAATTTTAGTATTTTTTACAATTACAAAGCAGAAGCAAACGACATTATCAACTTAATCAAAGACAAACACCCGGGTATTAAGATTTTTGAAATTAATGGAAATGCAAATCAATTACCACAAGCATTACAATACAGCGATGGACGTTTTATTGTGTTAATACATTATCAATCCGGAGCGCGGGGAATAGATGGGTTGCAGCATAAGGTGTTCAATCAAATATATTACAGCCTCCCAACATCTGGTGAATTATTCAAGCAATCACACAAACGAATTCATCGCATCGGACAAGTTCATAAGGTAAATTATTATTATTTTATCGACTTTCAATCAATCGAGGGACAAATATGAAATCGACTACAAAAATCGCAAGATTATACTCTATCAATGTTTGAGAATTGAATCGCATTGAATAATTAGAAAGGAAAAAATGGAATTAACCACAAGATACCAAATTTACAGCGATAAACGCAATAATAAACAATATCTCGCAATTTTTACCACTAATTTAGATGGAAGCGAGACCGGTGTTTTTGAAGTTTATGAATTTAACAATGAAGCACAAATATTAACACAAACACAACAATACGGAAGAAAGATATCATCCGGAGCATATTATGGAGATAGCGGCATAAGACCAAGTCGCATTCATAAATTAATTACAGTTAACAAAGGAGACAAATAATGGCCATCAATTTTAACATAGAAGCACAAGCAACCGAAATCCCAAGTGCATTAGGTGTAGGAAACTATCTAGGAAGTATCGTAAATGCAGCGATTTTACGCGATGATAAGGGAATTAATTATGTGCAAATAGACGTAGAAGTAAATACACCCGAAGGACTAAAAACCACCAATCGCCGCTACTATATCGATGAAAACTATAAAGCAGAACGCAAAAGAAAGTGAGACCAAGCACAACTGAATAAAATGATAATCGGACTCGGACTTAGTTATAAAAATGAGTTAGAGTTTATGAGCGCATTAATTAAGATGAAAGGGGCAAAGGTGAATGTAGAAATTACCAAATCCCAAGCAGTTAATCAATATGGACACAATTATTTAAATAAAACTTTTACACTAGCAGCTAATCAAAAAGACTTACACGAATTAGGAGAAGTAGATGAAAGTTTAGACGTCTTTATTTAATGAATTTCGTGCAGTTATTAGATGAATTTAAAAAGCAACACGAAAGTAGCTGAAGCAATGAAACACTAAGTGCAGCAAAAGTAAAACGAAATGATGAATTTTATACTACTACCGAAATTATTAAAACAGAAATGCAGCACTGAATATCATTTTTAGAAAATAAAACTGTATATCTACCGGCCGATTCTTTGTTTTTATGTAGCGAATATTTTAACAATAAGCAAGAATGGCCGAGTGCTTTCTGAATTTATTTTAAAAAGAATTTTAAAGTATTGAAACTTAAAAAATTAATCGCAACAGCATATAACCCAAATTCTAAAGGAGAGCTCGCAGTATATACTGGAGATGGAAACGATGATGACGTCTTTGATGGTGTAGAAATTAGCAAATTACAAGGTGACGGTGATATGTTAGGTGAAGAAGTTAATCAATATTACCAAGAAAGCAATATCGTTATTACCAATCCACCTTTTTCAATTGCGCGTAAGTTTTATAACAAACTTAAAGAACAAAGCATCGATTTTATTATTTTAGGGGGTGTAATGTTTGCATCATATGTTAATACCTTTAAAGACTACAAAACAAACAACTTACACGCATACGGACTACACAAAGACCAAAAAGCAGCCTACATCGATGCACGTAATATTACAAGAGACGCAGATGGGAAAATAGTAATCTCAAAAGGAGGTCCGAGTTGTTTTTGATATTCTAACTTATGAAATAAGCAGCATAAAAAAGCAGATTTCGACCGATATTTTAAAAACGAAACGATGTACTCGGTATATTTAGATGAAAAAGATAATCTCTTACCTTCTAATTTTCTCGCATTAGATACTTATAAAGAAACATATTATCAAATAAACCACGACTCAGACGTTGATTGATACATTTTACCAATAACAGCGATGTATGCCGTAGATTTTTGAGAACGTTTTGAGGTTTGCTGTATTTTAGGAAGTGAATGTGATGCAAACTTACACACCTTTAAAAAATTATGAAACCCACAAACCAAAAAAGAATTATTTAAGCGAATTATCGCAAAACGAAAGGAATAAAATGAATATACCACGTAAGATAAGAATACGCAATCGCGTTAGAATAGAATTTCCAATCCCATTAGTTGAAAAACTACAAAAATTAGCACAAGACACCAACGAATCAACATCGGCAATTATTAGACGGGCAATCCACGAATTTCTAAAAAATCACGGAGCTGAATAATGGTAAAAATGTTTGAATTTTTCGCAGGGATAGGATTTCAACGTTTCGCACTAGAAAAATATAGCATTGATAACCAAGATAACCCACATATAGATTTTCAAAGTATAGGAAACTGTGAGTGAGGAGTATATGAAAATATTACTTACGGTATTATGCACGAAAACTTAAAAGCAAACAATGAACATAGCGAGCAGTTTTTAGATGCAGAACTTTTAAAAATGAACCTATCTTTTAATTTAAAGCAACCAGCCAAATTATTAAAAAATAAACCCTATGAATTTAAGATGTATCTCTATGAAGCACTAAAAGCAAATAAAACCCTACCAAACATTAACGACATTCACCCGAAGCAATTAGACGAACTAAAAGCTGATTTATGAACTTATTCATTTCCATGTACCGACATTTCGATTTTAAATGCTAAAACCAACACATCGGCAGGACTACAAAAAGAAAACGGAGCATCGGCGATAGTTTGACAATTTTTAAAATTATTACAAGCAGTTAAGCATAAACCCCGTTATCTATTGATGGAGAATGTTAAAGCCTTACTAAATAAACACAACCGAGGCGACTTTGAAAAAATTAAACAGATAATCAATGCAGAAGGGTATATATCTTATGAAATATTGATGGACGGACTACAACAAGGAGCAGTGCAAAGACGACCACGAGTATTTATGTTATCAATACGAAACGATTTATCGCTGCCTTTTGAAAACACCCACAATGATTTCATTGAATATGTTAAGCAATACTACCCAGACCCTAAAGCAGCTTTTAAAAATAGAAAAAGACGGCTTTTAGATTGTGTGAGCGAATTTTGTGAACATATTGATGAAATTAAAAAATTTATGTTATCAAAGCACATAAAGATAAGTCATAAAATGGTGAAACATTGCAAAACTTTTTTAAATTTTGATGAAAACCCTTTTTATATTATTCCAGCGCTAAATGCTAAAAAAGACACACCGCCGCAAGTTATTAATGCACCTTTAATTAAAGTAAATCAAGGACAACAAGAGGAGATGAATATGGAGGGGTTTCTACCTTATCGCTTTCAAACCGTGCGTGAACGTTTTAACTCTTTTGGTCTTTATGATTACCACTATGAAAAACTTAAAGCACATCCCGCATCAAAATATTTAAGCGAGCGAATTTTATGCAGACAAGTCGGAAACGGAATTTTAGTCGAGCAATTATCAATACTTTATAAAGTTATTAGCGACATTGAAATTATTAACCCAAGACAAGTAACGGAGCAACAATGAAACACTTTTGATACTACCCAAATAGCTTATATTGTTTGTGAAAAATATAAATATATAAAAAGCCAAATGCAGGAGTGAATTAACGAAGTAGTAAAGAAAAATGACAAGTCGTTATTTGAAAAATATAACCAACTTGAGGAAGTTTTTGAAACATACACCCAAGAACACCACCCTAATATTATAAAGCTACAAAAATTCAATGAATTAATTAATGAAATTGAAAAATATAGGGAATAGAAAAGATGAATCAATTAGAGAAATTAAAGAATGAAATAGAAAACTCGATTTTTATCTACGACATTGAAGTTTTTGCAAAATATTGATGTGTTAGTTTTTATGATATTAAGCAAAAGCAGATGTTCACAATTGAAAATGATTTTTTTATTCTTTCGCAGTTTGTAAAAACAAAACTAAAAAATGCTTTAGTTGGGGGATTTAATAACAATCGCTATGATGACTGAATTTTGCGACTTTTACTTTCATACCGTAACCCCTACCGTTTATCACAATGAATCATCAACAAACGCAAAAACCCCTGAGACTTTGAAAATATATCAACGCAGTCTTTACCGTTTGTAACCTTTGATATTTCTTACCTACCAGGAACCGGTAAATTACCACTTAAAAAATACGAGGCCTTTTTAGGTCTTAAAATATTAGAATCAACCGTTTCCTTTGATAAGACTACACAATTAAGTCCGACGGAGACCAAAGAAATAAAAGAGTACAATCAATATGACGTCAAAGCAACAGCATTTTTATTTTTGAAGTATGTTAATAATTTTTTAATTAAATGTAACTTAATAAATGCCTACAATCTTTCAGTCTTTGAATTAAAAAAGACCACAGCACAACTAACTGCCAAAATTTTTAAAGCAAACCCGAAGTTGCTACCGTATTATGCGACTTATACATATCAAGCACCCGAGAATATAAAAAAATTATTTAACGAAGTCTGTCCAAGTTATCTGTGAATTTTAGAGAAGTTTGAGAATACTACCTACCACACTGAATTTTCGCCCCAAGTAATGGACGATTTTGAAATATCAATCACCATTGACGGTCTTAATTACATTTTCGGGCTAGGTGGTTTGCATGCAGCCTTAGAATGCTACAAAAATGAAAAGAGTAAAATTATCACCTTAGATATTTTTAGTAACTACCCTAATTTAATAAGTAAATACAACTACGGTAGCCGACGAGCACCGCAGATGGCCAGTATGATAGCTGATATTCTAGTTCAAAGAACACAAGCAAAGAAAGTAAATGATGAGATAAAAGTTAATTACCTAAAAGAATTATTAGTGACCCCTTTTGGTGCGATGGAGTATCGTTATAATGATTTATGAGATGCAAAACAACGCATGAGCATATGCATCACCGGTCAAATTATTATTTTTATCTATGCAATGCTCCTCAGTAAGATATGTAAGGTAATTCAAGTGAACACCGATGGGGTCTTTGTAGAAATTACCAACCGAGAGCAACTCAGTGAAATTGATAAGATAACACAATACTGACAAGTACAAACAATGATGCAAATAGAAAAACAAGAATTTAGTCAAATTATTCAAAAGGATGTAAATAACTATATACTCGTTAAAGATATCAATGATCAAAATACTTGAAAAGCAAAAGGTGGAATGCTTAAGCATTGAAATACACAATTCAACCAAAGTACCTACCAAGACGCACGAGGATCTAAAAATAACAACCTTACAGCAATCGATGAAGCCGTAGTGATGTATTTAGTAAAAGAGATTCCACCAATGCAAACTTTAAAAAACATTAAAGAGCTTATTAGATTTCAATTCGTCTTTGAAAAAAAGGGAAAGTATGAAGATGTGTATTTAGGAGACCAAAAACAACCAAAGCTCAAAGTCTATCGCATGTTTTACACCACCAACGGCCAACCAGCATTTAAAACATGAACCGACAGCGACGGAAACATTAGACGCGAAAAGATAGCAAACAGTAGCGAGCGAACAATGATATACAACCAAGACATCCGAACCAAGACTACCGACTTTTTACCGCTAGATTATGAATATTATGAATTACTAGCATGGAATCGCATTGAATTATTTTATAAACAAAACAGGCGCGAAGCATTTAAGCAATTTTATCCAGGAGAACAATACGAGTGTACGATATGTTCACAAAGTTTGATGCAAGAATTAACCGTAAGAACCAAAGACGGGATGGAAGTTTGTAAAAATTGTTATTTTAAAAAGAAAACGGAGATTTAACAATGGAGAAATTAATCAATAAGGAAGCCTTACGCGCATTTTTACAACGCGGCGAATTTATCATCTTAAACGATAACAAAACACCCATCAAAGCATTTAAAGATGGGCAAAATGTTTATCAATTAGATGACGTAAAGAATGAAAGTAACCTCGGATTATTACTTAGCGATAATTGAATTGTGATAGATATAGATGGAAAAGACCACCCAACAGCAGCATCGAAAATGTTAGAAATTATTGATCATTATGGATGACAGTGTAATGTAATGAAAACCACACGGGGGATGCACTTTTATTTTAAATTACCAAATAACAACCACCCCAAAAATTACGTCGACGTAGTGCTACCGATAGGAATACGAGCAGACACTAAAACATCGCAAAATTCTTATGTAGTTATTAAGCAAAAGGGACAATTTAGAGAGTGAACCAGATTTTATAGTGATGTCGATTACTTACCACCAGAACTTACACCAATTTCACTTAGCACTTTCAAAGAAATAGAGAGTCCAATCTTTTTAAAACAAGGAAGCAGACGCGATAACCTTTTTGCACGTGTTAAAACATTATTAAATTTGGGCTGAAGCAAACAACGAATTTTTAATTTATTATCTTCCATTAATTCATTACTTTTTGTAGACCCTTTATCACATAAAGAAGTTGAAAACACACTCGCAGGACTAGACGAATTACAAAAGGAAACACAGGAGCTAACCTTACATCCCGACGATTTTAAATCTAATATGGTGGTTATTAAATTAGTCTCTCACCTTATTTCAAAATATAAAATGGTACGCTATGCAAAGCAGTTGTATATCTACACCACTGAACACAATTGTTACCGGAGAGTAGACGACAACGAATTGATGACAGTGATTGCAACAATTACACCACATTTAAGTATTGCGCGAATGAATGAAATAGTGAAACAACTTTACATTTCACCACGAATACCAAACAAAACCCCGGAAAACGATATTATCGCATTGCAGAATTGTTTTTTTAATTTAAGTACCTATAAAACCATCGAAAGCACCCCATCTTTGTTTGTTATTTCTAAAATTAACGTCGAATACAATATCAAACTAAGTTATCGCTCGGAGCAAGTGCTTAAATTCTTTGACCAAATAACACTAAACAACAACGACTTACGTGACTTACTTTTTGAATATTTAGGCTATTGTTTAACAGCTGATACTAGATACCAAAAGTCGCTGCTACTTTATGGGCCAACCGCATCAAATGGAAAATCAACTTTTTTAGATTTAATTGCTTTTTTCTTTTCAGATGCTAACGTTAGCGCCTTAGGTATAGAGGAACTCGATAAACGTTTTACTACTGCAACTTTAATCGATAAGATGGTAAATATCGGAGCCGATATATCAACCGAGCATATCAAAAACTCGTCCACTTTTAAAAAATTAATTTCAGGGGACGAATTAATGGCCGAATTCAAAGGAAAGGACATGTTCACCTTTCGTAATAAAACTAAATTTATTTTTGCTACCAATAAATTACCAAGTACCAGCGAAAACAGTAATGGGTTTTTTCGTAGATTTATCATCGTCCCCTTTTTAGCACAATTCACTAATGAATTAAATAATGTAGATAAGTCTTTAATTTATAGATTGAGAAATAAAACCAATATGAACGTTTTGTTTCGTTTAGCGATTGAAGGTTTGAAAAGTTTAAGAGCTCGTGGTGATTTCAAACCGGTTCAAGTTTGCGAAGATATTTTGAAAAATTACGAAAAAGAAAATAACAATGTGATCTTATATTTAGAGAATTCTCTTTTTTATGATGATGAGCAAATTTATAAGGGTGAAAACGTTAAAGACAAAAGTACGTTGGAAATGTATGAAGAATATAAAGCTTACTGTAGTAATTACGGACATAAAGCTGGTAGTTTTCAAACTTTTAGAAAAAATGTGTTAAACTATTATCGACACCTAAAATTAAGCACTCGCAAAATACAACGCGACGGGATGATTATTGAAATATTTATGGCATTTAGTCCATCGTCATAAAATTATTATAAATCGATACAGCACTTTCGCGGCTGGTATGTATATAAGCATAAGTAGTGTTAATATTTTCGTGTCCTAATTGTTTTGATATTATTGCAATATCTACGCCTTGTGAATTTAAATAAGTCGCAAAAGAACGGCGTAGTGAATGTGGGGTAATATTATCATTTTGAAACACCTTTTTACACCATTTACCAATTTCGGACGATGGTGTATTTTTTCATCCTACGTAACTTTGTAATTTTGTAAAGGTATTATTATCATAAAAGATTTCGCGTGTCTTTGAACCCTTACCATCAATTACAAACATACGTCCGTTTTTTATTTGCAGTTTTGAAAGTTCACCCAAACGAATACCAGTTTGAAACATAAAGCGAAGAATTGTTTTCATTTTTGCGGTTGTTTTAGTATCAAACTCTTCAATTTTGGTAAATTCTAAAACCTGTTGTTTTGTTAGTGTTTGATAGTAAGCATCATAAGGTTTTTTTAGTTTTAGCTCGCGTAATGTTTCAACTAAATCTAAACGTCCTAAATACTTAAGAAAACTAATAAATCGCGCACGAAAAGCAATTTGGGTGTTTGCACTCTTAGCACTTAAAATAATGCGCACAACGTCTTTTATATTAATATTTTCATAATTGATTTTATTTAGTAATGTTTGGTAGTTATATATAGTTATCTCGCTAAAATTACGATTTTTACAGTATTGTAAGTAATCATCCAATGTTTTCATTTCATTAATTCCTTAATTTCTATAAATTGTATTTTTTGGCAATATCTGGGTATTTTTGCTTTAAATACATGCGAATTGCTTGCTCGGTGATATATTGAACTTTATAACCTTGATTTTTTAATTCTAAGATAGCATCGACTAAATTTTCATCGTTATCTTTTGAATATATTGCAACTGATAATTTTTTCATTTTAAATCCTTTCGTTTTTAGTGGTTTAAATTAATTACCACTAATTTTTTACGAACCAATTATAACTCCATAAAATAAAAAAATATAAATAAAAAAAATAAAAAAATAAGTTTATAAAAATGGTAATAAAAAAGCAGGTGAATTTATACCCCGCTGAAATTTGCTTATATTTGTTTTAATGATTTGATAATCTCTTTATTTTCTACATCTACGCCGTGTTTTAATAATATCGCTCGCACTTGTGCTATTTTGTGTTTGCGTGCTGTTTTTTCGTTCGATATAATCTCGCGCACATCATAGATTGCTCCCCCTGTTAGGCGTTGTGGGGTTCGTGCGGTTGCGTCTATTATCGCTGCTACGGTAATTTCGACATAATTATTAAATTGTTTAGTGTTAAGTGGCATTGGTTCCTTTCTGTCTACTGCTGGGATTAATGGGTTTAGTTCGTTACGTTGTTGGAGTTCTTGCTCAAACTTTCTTTTTTTACGTGTATAAAGAATAGTATCTAAGATAAGTAGAGTCACCTTTCATAAAATAAAAATTCATGTAATAATAATTATTATTAAGTTGGTAATTGTTTTAGAATTTCAATTTTGTTTTTTAAATTCAACGATTAAATTTTCAACGGTTGAACCATCTTTAAATGGTAAAAATAAAATAATTAATGAAACGATGATAAGAATTAACAAAATTCCGAAAATTTGTATCATTCGCTTAGTTCTTGGATTGGTTTTGAATAATTTAATAAACTCGCTGATTTTCATGTTACTCACTTTCGTTTTGTTCTAATTTTTCAATCTGTTTATTAATTTCATCTAAACTTATTCCGATGCGTTCTTTTTTGTCTAATCGTTGTTGCGCTGCTTCCAAGATTGCTAAGAAAGTATTATACTCATGTTCGTTAATTAAACGCTCACGAAATAAAATAATTCCGGCGTGTTTAGTTGCTTGAATGTTGATGAATATTAAAGATGTCGCAATAGAAAAAGAAAATAACGCAATTAAAAACATCGTGCATATAAAGAATCCATACCCGACCACGTTTTGCTGTTCTTGGGTTATTGTAAAGGTATCTCCGAAAATTTCGCGTAGCTTTTCGATGTGTTCGGGTGCTAATTTTTGTTCTTGTGCGTATTTTAAAAACTCTTTTCATCTATCGTCCGGTACTGGGACTTCTTTATAAAAGTAAAACACTTTTGCAAACTCATTAACTCCATCATTTACCAGTCCAGCAACTAAAAGTGAAAAGGCTAATAAAAACAAAATAATACAAAGCGCAAGTAAGATCTTTTTTCAAAAGTTGGGAATTAGTTGTAATCACTTAAACATTTATTATTTCCCCTCCTTATTTTGTGTTTGTTCTTTTGGTTGTGCTTTATCTTTGTGTCCTAATTTTTCTTTTAAATACTTTGCTTTGTTTTTAGCATTTTGGCTACATGATGCACTAATTGCTGGAACTATTGTAATAACTGCGGCCGATGATGCTATTAATGATATTAATTTACTTTTTTTCATACTTACCTCCTTTCTTTTGTTGTTTGGTTCATCATTTTTGTTCTTTTTTTGTTAATATAAGATCGTTTTCAATTTTATATTTTATTGCTTTAAGAATTTGTGCATCGTGGATGCTTTTGTTGCGTATGCGTTCAAATTTGGCCGCTAGGTACTGCGGTAAAAAATGCAGTAGCATCATAAACTCTATTGCAAGTTCTATTCCGGCCGCTAAATAAAAACCACTCTTTGCTCCTTTTCCTAAGGTATCAAAATATGAGTAAATACCAGCATCTTGTAATAGTTTAATTTGATCTAAATTTTTAATGTGTGGTAATGCTTCAATTAATCGCTCGTCACTTGCTGCGATAATATTTAAAATTCATATAATCAATGCTAATATCAAGGTTGTCTCCTTTCTTTAACTTTGTAAAATTTCGGCAAATATTGAAACACTAACACGAAACCCCCATGTATCGTTTTCGCTATATAAATAACTTGGTGGGGTGTGTGGTGCACCTCGTCGTTCGCTATCATCATAGCTTGGTTCGCTGTTGCGATATATTAGATCAGGCCCTAGGTCAACAAATGATGTAAGTATGTCTCAAAGATATACCGAAAAATTCCATGATGCATCGGTTGTTTGTGAGTAATTAGGATTCAATGTAAGTCGTCCCGGTAAAACTCCAGCATTATTAAAAAGATTAAAGCTTTGTGTTAATTCTTTTGTTATCTCAGTGCATCCATATGTTCCAGAGCAGTCATTTAAGAGTTTAACATCAAATCAGAGCGAATAAGCATCTCCACCTAATAAATTTGCATCTGAATTTACATATCGCTCATCATTGAGACGAATCAAAACACGATAACCTAATAAGCTTTCATTTTTCTTTAAAACTGTAAATGGAACCGAAAAGCTGCCAGAGTATTTTTTAATATGTTCATTACCATAAGAAGGATCTTGGTTTGCTGTGTTTTCGGTATTTTGAAAGAGTTCGCGGTATACTACACGTGCTTTGATATCACTGTTGGTATTTGTCTGTGTTGCTTGTGCTATTTGTTGTCGTTGTTGTGCTTGTTGTAAGGTGGTAATACTTTCGGTAAGGTTTGTTATATTTTGTATGTTGGTATTGATTTTATTGGTATTTGTAGTTATATCATTTTGCATCTTTTTCAAACGTCGTAGGGCACCAGTTCCAGTGTCTGCAAAAGGATCGCTTTGTTGGTGATATTTAAAATCAACGTCGTTGGGGTTGATTCCGATGTTATCTACTAAATATGCAACCTTATCATATAACGTTCAACCACGCATTGCTATTTCATTACTAGTTTTTTCGTTTGGAATCTCTCGGTTATCTACACGTGCGGGTCTTTTTATTCTATTAAGTGGTTGTCCTAAATTCTGTAAAGAAATATCTCCAGCTGTATCTAACTGCGATGCTTTATTAGAAAGTCCTCGTATGTCAGTGTTTTGGTTTTGTATTTGTCGGTTGATATCGTTGATGCTGTTTTTGTTTTGGTTTATTTTTTCAACATTAGCATTAATTTTATTCGACAAAGGTTTCAAACCGTTAATCTGATTTTGTAAATTTTGATGTGTTTGTTGGTTTTGTCGATTCATGTTTGCGTGTTCACTTAGTACTTGTTGCACTTGATTCTTAGTTGCTAACGGTTGAATCGCATTAGTAATTTGTTGTGTGGTGTTTGAAACAACTTCTGCCTTTAAAGAATTAAGTGCGGTTGGAATACTTGCTTCATAATTAAGTTGTTGTTTTCATTTGTTTAAATTTGTAATATCACGTTGATTTGTGTCTGCTTTGGTGTGTGCTTCGCTGATTCTTCGTTCATAAGTTAGATTATATTGGACTTGTTTATCTTTGTCTGTATAGTATTCTTGCTTTTCTAATTTAGAATATTGTAGTTGTGTGTTATATTCTTGTAATTGTGATGTTTGTGATTTTAATTCGTTTAGTTGTTGATTAAAAGATTCACCAACTGCCCGGTTGCGTGTTAATATCTCGTTAATGCTCGTTTCGTGTCGCTGTATGTCGGTATTGTTTGCATTAACTGCATCCACGGTTTGGTTTATGGTGTTTTTTATGCTGTTGAATTCTTGGGCTGTAATTACTTTGTTGGCTTCGTCGTATCTTACTGGTGTATCTGTAAAATCTACTTTATCATTAAAGGTTAATTTGTTTATATTGCTTCGTGACATTTTGTTACTCCTTGTTTATTGGTATTCTGTTATATTCTAAGACTTGCGTCGCAATCTGATATTGATCGGGTTGGTTTGCTTCTAAAACAAAGGGTTGAAAATCTGTCTTATATCAAGTATCCGTTTCTTTATTTCCAAAACATAAATCGGTGAATCGTTGCGAATAATTTCGCTTTCTTAGTATCAAAGGGAAAACTATTTTAAGTTTGTTCCCATCTACAATATAATTAGAAGTCTTTAAACTTCCCTCTCTTAATTGTGGTTTTTCACTTTCTCCGTAATATGTAATTTTATAATTTACCATTTTAAATATATCTCGGTTGTTTTGGTCTTTTCAAAGTTTAGTGAACTCGTTAGCCATTGTTTCATTTGGGGCTTGAATATCTAATCAATTAAATTTAAAATGTAAAGAAATAAAGTAGTCATCATGTGAAGTTTTTAAAATTGAAACAGGTACTTCTAAAGCTTCATGTGAGTTATTGCTTATTAATTTTATGACTTTAACGTTTTCGTCTTGTTTTGCAATGTTTAATGAATTTTTAGGAATTTGACAAACTACTACCAAGTTGTTATCCTTAATATATACATCTCTAACTCTACCACCCGCCAGTAAGTCGTTGCTAAAATAGTGGGAAAGGTTAAACTCTTCAGCCAATGTTTCTCAATTTTCGTTTGAATTAAATAAATAAGGATTATTAGAAAAATTATGTGGCCGACTGTCTCATTGAAAGTTGTAAAAGGTGTATCTATTATCATTAAAATATAGTAGTTTATTTATGTAATTTTCTTTAAACACTGCTAAAAAATCAACACGGAAATTAAACCCATCAGGAAGATGATAATGAATGAATTGAGATAAGTTCACACTATCTACACCTACCGAACACCCATATTCGCTGGTTGCTTCATCTATTTGTTGAAATCCACAATTAACTTTATAAATAAAACCGGGACTTGTACTTTCTACATGTATTCCAAAAATTTTATTATTTATTACACTTATAAAATTGCCATAACGTCCATCATCGGTTTGAATTCTTAGAAGCTTAATACCTTCAATATTATTAAGATAATCACTATAATTAAAAACATAACGAGCTTGTGTTGGTTCAACTCTATTTGCTTCACTTATCTTAGTAGAATTATCAAAACAATAAAGATGTCACTGACCTTGCTTTTTAATTGGTAAATAAATTTCATTACTTGATAATACTAGTCCTTGTGAAGTTTTTTGAATATCATCAACCACTTTATCTTTTTCAAAAATTAATCCATTTTTACTGTCTTTATGTTCTCTTATTGCTATTTTAAAAACTTGCCCTCTATTTGGTTTAACCTCGTTGAAGCCATTGTAATAAAAATCAAACTGAAAACGAATTTCCATATCATTAATTAAAGCCCCGAAATACCCTAATTGCTTATCAGATGGAAGTGTTGGATCAAAACCGAAGTGCCCAGTTTCATCATCATATTTTTTAGTTTTAAAATCATAATACCCTTTGGTGTTTTTTCATTTAAATACTTTTATTATTTTCTTATCTTTACGAATTATGATAGGAATATATTGTGGAAAAAAGACATTCTTATCCATTATTTTTTTAATATCGCGCTGAATTTCATTGTTTTCTCTGCCGCTCTCATCTGAATTATTAAAGTAAAATCCCCAATCTCAACTACTATTACGGAAGTATCCTTGCTTCTCCTTTTTTTGATATACATAATCTGGTAATTTATCAAAAGAATAATAAAATCCATCATAATTTGGTTGCGCTATCTCTACCTGAACACCAAGCGGGTCAGCGAATACTGCTAAAGCTTCATCATACGTTAATTCAATGTCTACCACCATTGGTTTAATATCTTTTCTATTCCTTAAATTGTGTGTAGCAAGTTTATTATCAATGTATAGTCCACCGGCGGTATATAAGCTAAATAAATCATCATAATTTTTATATAATGTTATATCATACATAATCAATCTAATACGTACAAAACTTTTTGAAATTAAATAAGCATCCCTGATGAAATTTTCTAAATCTAAATCCGAAGAAACACTTAAAATAGCGTCAAAAGCGAACGTCAGCGGAATAATTCCGTTATGTGTTAAATATGAGCGCTTATTCTCTTTGCGTCTAAATGTTAATGTATGTGGGTCAATCATAATTACGAAACCGTTGTTATTTGCGGGACGTAAATTGTTGTTATTTCGGTTCTGAGAAGTGATATAAGAAATCAATAAATCTTTTAAATCACGGGCGTGTTCACTGATAGGATCTATAAAAACAGATGCACCTACATCGCCGGATGTTTTTTCTTGCGGCAATTGTAAACTAACACTCTCCGCGCTTGTTGCTATTAATAGATTTCCATAAAACTCGTTTTTTTCATTTAATCTCTTTGTCATCGAACTAACATATAGGCCGCTAACATCATTAATTTTAAAATAATCTATTGAATTTGAATATATCGAATCTCATCAATTATCTAATCTGATGAATGTTGCCTTCTCTCATTTTTGTTTTCCGTTTCTAATAACATCAGAATTAAATTCACCAAAAAATACCCTATCAAACGAATCTATGGCTGCTACACTTATAAAATTATTATTGTTATAACTTTCATTGAAGTCTAAATGTTTAAAATCACTAAGCCACGAAAATTCACTTTTTTTTATATCAACTAACATACTAAAACTTACTGCAACACTTTCTAAACTTTCGGTAGTTAATAAATCACTAAACTTTATAAAATAAAAGTTTTCCTTTTCTTTACTTAATGCTAAAACTCCACCACTTCTCATTTCTTTAACTTTTAGAAATTTAGGGAAAGATTTTTTACTAACTCCATCATAAAAAAAATAATTAAAAACAGGCGAATCGCTAAAAGGTCGATAAATAACTTCAATAAAAGAAACATTGCGAATTTGGTTATTACTTAAATCAATTGGAATTTCATAAAAACTAACTATCCTGTCCCTTTTTGTTATCTTTTGAATTAATTTAATTTTTTCAAACATCTCATCAGACAATCGTAAATTTTTATAATTTAGAGCGATCTCTAAAACTTTCAATTGTTTAAAAAACTCTACATCAAACTTTTCTCGGTTAATTGTTGCAAACTTTACTTCACTAAGATATTTTTGTCCTGTATCTATTTGAATTGAAAAATTAAAATTTTTATAATCATTAGAAACATCATCAGGGTTGTTGTTTGTTCGCATAAAATCAAACTTTTCCTGCTCTACTGCTGACTTAGTGCTATCTCTGTAAGGTACATCGGATGCAAAATTGTTTGTGATAAACTTAAAGAAAGCTCAGACTCAAACGAAATCTGGTTTTTTGATTAATTTCATAATAGTCTCCTATCGTGTATAATTTGGAAATATGCTTATAGTAAAAAAGAACTTAAATCGCTTTATCTTTCTTTTTGTTTTAATTTTGTTGTCTGGTTTATTTATTTTATTTCTAGCGCAACTAATTAAATATAATGTGAACAATTACGATGCCAAATGGAACTATCAACTTAACGAATTTATAAAAAATAACCTCTTACTACTCCACAAAGATGAGACTCGCTTAGTTAGAGACGGCTTTGGAAATGAAGAAAGACAAACACTTCAACAAGCTATAAATGAAATCAAAGAAGCGAACGATGGAATCGTCCCACCAACACAGTGGTTATACTTATTTGGGATGTTTGATAGACCGATGTCCTTAGAAATTGAACAACTACAAAAAGCTTCATACAACTTTACGTATATTGAAATAGTTAAGAAAGTATCAATCATAGGAACTTCTCTATCAGCTATTACTTTATTTTATTGTGTTATTTTAATAATCTACAAACATAATAAATTTTTTAAAATTCAAAGTAACGAAAAAATTGAGTTCGGTCTTTTTAGCTTTCTAATTTTATTAACATTGGGAATTTTAATTTTTTCGCTTTACTATTCTCCACATTTAAACAATATTGAACTTAATAAAGAATGAAAAGAAAACGATGATAAATTTAACTTTAAATATTGAAGTTTTAAAAGAACTTGAAACATTTTAAAAATGAATGCATTGGAAATGTTGAAAAAATACTACAATCAAAAATTTAATGATGGAATGTTTATGAATAAAATAGGTTATGAATTTGAAAATCTACAATTCGGTTATGATAATTTTATAGATTTTGTAATAACACAATCAATCACTTATATTTTTATTTTCTTAATTTTTAATTCTTTTATTCTCTACATTGTTAATAATAAATCTTATAAACTTTTTAAAAAGGTGCGAAATTAACGTACTTTTTTATTCTGAACCTTCTAAAGCCAACGAACTAATATCTCCATTGTCGTAAATTAAATCGCTAAAAATCGACTCATAGTCTATAATCGCGCTATGGTTATAAGGTAAGTAAGCTGGTAAAAATTTAAAAACACTGTTTGAAATTTGGTGTTGACTTTGTTGTACTGAATATCTTTTCCAACTATGTAAATAAGATGAATAAAAATCTTTAAATTTATAATAAGTTCCATCTTTGCGCTTTAATGGGTTAATCTTATAATCTTGGTTATCATAAAAATTTAGCAAAGTATCCGAATTTAGTCCGTTGCGTAATTGATAAGTAATTTCAATGAATCCACTTTTTCCTTTAATGCTTCCATCGAAGCCGATACATATGTATCTACCATTAAATTTAGGTGCATTTGGTAAATTTAGTGAAACAATATCCCCTAACTCTAAGAATGGTTGGTTGGTTTGAATACTCATATCGTAGCGAATAAACGAGTTCAATTTTAGCGAATTATCTGCATGTGTATAAAGGTCATCGAAACTTGATAAATCGTTGCTACGTTCATATTTATATACGTCTCCATTAAAATTATTTAAGTTGTGAATTCTATTCACTTCACTTTGGTTGCTTAATGTTACAGAATACTTACCTACTGGAACATAGCTAACAACAAGACCTAAATTTTCTCGCTCTCACTTAGGGTTAATTACTAACTCATTTCTTCCGTCTTGGTAATATAAATGATAATCATTACCAGACGTTTTCTCTTGTTTTGATATGATGTTAAGTTGTTTTTTGTTTAAAGGTTCATCAATTGAATAATAATAATTTAATAATTCCGTTGAGTTTTCTGGTAATTTACTAAAATTTTCAACTAATCATACACTACTAATGCTATTAGATAACAAGAAATACTCCTGGTTATACTGTGTGCTAACTACATTTTCGCTCTCTAAACGATAAGTATTAAAATAATTGTCAATGTTTTCGTCCATTTGTAGGTCGGTTATTTTTAAATTCTTTCAAGTTTCGGGTGTAATTTCTACGACACTTGCTCCCTTTTGAAAATCGGCATCGCTTTTGTAATTGATTAATAAATTCCCGTTGTCTTGTGAAAAGTATAAGAAACTTCTGGTCCGCGATGCGATAACATCTTTTAAAACACTGTACGGACTTTTAGATGTCGTATCGTAGGCGGTAATGGGGTCTAAGTTGCTAAAACTTACGCTCCCGACTTTTATCTTAGCTTCATCTAATGCTCTGATGTATTTATGTAATGCACGAAATGGTGAATCATTTTCAAACGATATGTCGGCTGGACTCCGTTTTGATAATCATAATCTCGGGTCCACTATTTCTAAGCTTTTGTCTTTTATACTTCATGGTGACAGCGAATACCTACCCGATGAATTTACAATTCCCGTAAAAATCTCTTTACCATTTGAATATAAGGTAGCAATTGAAAACGTATCAATGTTATTAATATTATTATCTAAAAAATGAGTTCCCTCATCTAATAAAGTCTTGTGAATAACATTATTAATTATTATTTTAGAAAAGTTGGTAGCATGATAAGAAAAACGAATGTTGGCATCGAATGCTCAATCTCGGTCTCCATTTATCTCTAAAACTAAATCTCCGGCGAATTGCTTAATTTTCATTATGCCACTCTCCCCGAATTATTTCCGCTACGTTGTCTGACTTCCTTTCCGTATTTGTCTTCACTTACATCTACATAAACTTTGGTAACATTGGCATCTGGTTGCGGCATGTTTGGTGTTGGTCCTGCACTTATTGAATTTATTGCAATCCCGGATGCTGCTCCTATCGCTGCAATCTGTGCTAATGCTAACCCCGATAACACGGCTACAGCTGGTCAAACAAACAAACCACCCATCGCTAATGTTTTTGCAATCGCTATCCCCATATTACCAGCAATCATTGCTATCTTGTAGGCTGTAAATGCTGCAATGGCTGCTTTTAGTGCTGGACCGACTCCTCCTAATGCATTAATTAAATTACTAACAGTATTCATAAAGGCCGTTCCAATCGCCTTACGAGCGTCATCTCCTGCTTTACGAAACTCGATCATCGTTTTAATGCTTTCGGGCATCTTATCTTGTTGTGCTTGTAGCATACTTTGACCTTGTTCTAAAACATAATTCAGTCGCTGTTGTGCATCAGCTGCCGCGAGGGTGCTTTTTGTATTTGAATCTAAATAAATTCCAAGCGTTTGCAAACTGGTCGCTTTCCCAGAAGTAATAAATTGTGTGAATGCATCATTAGCTGTGTCAGCATTGTAACCAATTTTTTCAAAAGCATCCGAAATGTTAAAAAGTGACTGTTGACTTGCTTCGCTAAAGCCTTGTGAGGTTAAATTAGCCGCAAGTCGCATTTTAGCCATATACTCATCAATTGCTGAGTTAGCATAAGAAAAGATGGATGAAAAATTTACAGACTTCATCACCGACTTTATACCACTCATCGCTGTTTGAAATTGCTTAACACTTTTGTCTAATTCTTTTTGCATTTGTTTATTATCAAGTAGTAACTTAATATTTACAACAGATGTAGCCATTTAATGAGTCTCCTTTCTTATGACATTAACTTTGCAAACGTTGCTAAGGTTTCATCATTATTATTTTGTTTTAATAACTTTATTTCATTTTTATATCGCACTTGCTCTAAACTTAATTGTGCATCCGGTGTGTTTCGTAATTGTATCTTTTTGATAATTAAATTATCAGGGTGCAAATTTGAAAAGTAGTTTAAAAAAATCTTTGTTTTTAGTTTTAAAAATTCCTCAGGGTTAATTCCATAATCTCGTTTAAATGCTGCAATAATGTCCCCTAAATCATGTAAATAATCAATCAAGGGGTTAATTACTTTTTTTGCTTAGTTTGTTGCTCTGCTTGCTCTATATTAAGTCCTGCAAATGCTTGCTTATATCAAAAAGAAAAAAGTTCATTAAGCACTAAATGACCGGCATGTAGTCCATAAAACTCTCTAATATCATATAAAAATTTTGCCGGTGAACTTTGTTCATCACTTTCAATTAAACACATCAATAACTCAAAATCTGCATCAGTGTTTAAACCTGCTGAAAAACTCTCAAAATTAGAATGTTCCTCTATAAATTTTTGAAAACGCAATACTCCCTCAATGTTAGTTCTTAGTTTGACCTTTTTATTCTCTGCGTAAATAAATCAATCATCCTCTTTTGCTTTTATAATATCGTTGATGTCTAAAATCATCTTATACTCCTGTGTGTGCTTGTGTGCTGTTTGTTTTTGGGGTATTGGTTGTGGTTCATTTATTGTCTTGTGGTAAGATATCGAATTCTAATTTTTGTAGTTCATCTGCATTACCTGATGGGAAGTGATTTTTAAAGTTAATAGTAGCTTTACCACTAACAGTTACGAATTTATTAGTTTCTGCACTTATAGTATGAATTTCAAGCATAATCACCTGATTATTAACATTATGAACGTCTCCTAATAAAAGACTTAATAAATATTGATGTGCTTGGCTTGAATTATCAAAATCAATAGAAACCGATAAGGACTTAGAAAGTCCAGTAGTAATTGATGTCGATTCTCCGTTATTGTGATAATATACTTTATCTTCTTTCTTTGGTGAATAGTTTAATTTTAAGGCAGTAATGTGTTCAATTTCGCTAAATCTTGCAGCTGAAACGTTAATACTTCCATCATCGCTTATTGCTGTGTCGGGGCTTAATGCGATAAAAAGTTTATTCCCTGCATTTGTTTTAAAATTTGCCATTATTATTTTGCTCCTTTGCTTGTTATTGCTATTTCGTAATTAATTTTGTATTCTTGTGAAAGTAAATCAAAGATGGGTTGTGAAAGTAATAAATACCTGAGATTCTCTTGTTGGCTTTGTGTAAAGGTTACTCCATTTAATTTCATAAGGACGATATCAAAGCTATTAAATGTTCAGGTGTGTGCTAAAAAATTAATTAATTCCTTAACTTTTGAAAGTTGCTTAGGATGCTCGTTTCGATTTGCTCCGTATAGAATGCTAAAATTAATATACTTATAATTATCATTAAAATATACCGGTAGCGATAACGAATTTTCTAAATAAAACAATAACGCCTGATCTGGTGCATCTTTGTCGTTTTCTACTATTTGAAATCAAAACTTCGGCAGATCTTTAATTTGTTCGCTTGCTTTTTGGTATATTTCGTATGCCACATCATTCTCTGTTATTTTCATTATGCTCCGTTCTTATTTAATTCTGGTAGTAATATCTTATTAATATATTCGGCTGTTGGTTTACTACCATTACCTCAGGTTTCTTTATATGCTTTGCGCAACGCTTCTTTTTTGGTTTGTTTTTTGCTATATTTAAAGTTGATATAGTTTCCACCCTTTCCTTTTCTCCGTCCTGCGATTGCTACATAATACCCAGTGCGCTCTGCTTTGGTGGTCTCGTCTTTATTTACTCCAACAGCAATAAACTTCATCTTTGAATTCTTAGGCTGCCAAGTTCATATTTTAATAACATCTTTAAGGTGTTGTCCTTTGGTTCTAGGCCGTTTTGAAAAACTTGAATCAGGGACGGTTTGCTGAGTTTTTTGTTTAATTATTTCGCCTTTAGTTTTTAAAAAATTCATCGTCTGCGGACTACTTAAAAAAGTGTCTAGCTTTTGTCCGTATTTAGTTTTTAAACCATCAAACACATCTTTAATTTCTGCTTTTGAATACTTAACCGCTAGAATTGGTTCGTTCATTTTTAAGTTCCTGTACTTCTTGTTTTAAGGTGTTGATTTGTTCATTAATTCCCCCTAACAATTCCTGCACCATTGTTCCAAAATCTTTTTTAAACACTTCTCCTAATGACTTCACACTCACCATAACCTGCAGTGGTTTATTAATTTCGTAATCATTAACGGTATCAACATATGCTTTTAAATCTGTGAAATTTCGGTCACTAATGCTACCTTCATATCTTGCGCGGAGTTTTTGTTCTTGGACATTGAATTGGTCGTTATCTACTTCTGTAATACTAAAGACTTTTGAATCTCTAACGATAAAATCACCGTTATTAATTTGGAAGGTAGTATTTAATATCTTAATTGATAAAAATTCTAATGCTTCGCGCTCGGTTTGTGCATCAAGGTTGCTATTTGTATTTTTGATAATAGATGCATAAAACAATTTAGAATAAAATGCATAGCCTCGTTGCATTCCCCGTTCTTCCATAATCTTTTTCTTCACTAATAAAAACGGTTCTCGGTAATTTCTCGGGTTGATGTGGTTAATTCTTGCCATATGGTATCCTATCTCCTAATATTTTAAAAATCATTCGCGAATCTATTACACTATTTGCGATGTTGTTGGTGTCGGGGTTGCTAACATATAAGGCTGCTAAATGTAAGGTGGCCAGCTTCGTTTTTAAATCTCAGGATCATGGGTGTTCGTCTGGTATTCCGTTTTCGTCGGTTTCTAGTTCGTAGTATTGTTTCCATATATTCTCGCGTGCTATTTCTATATAGTCTAATAATAAGTCATCCCTGCTATCATCTGCAATTGCGAGATTTTGTTTAAGTTGCTGCAATCAATCATAAATAACTTCATTTGGTCACATAGTTTATTACCTAAAATAAAAACAAAGAAAAGAAAAGTGAAAACTCTCCCTCTCTTTAATTTTTATTACTTAACTACTACAAAACGTGAATGCACATGCGGGTCTACTAATTTAATCTCTCCGCGTGTTCTAATGTAAGTGTTGATTTGGTCTTTACTCATATCTTTATAAGGGTCGTTTTCTACTACAAATGAAAGTCCATAACTTGCTACGGCGTTTTTATCAAACAATACTGCGACCTTCTTGTTTGTTGCGATGGTGTTATCTGGGTACATTGAGGTTGTGATAATTTGTAACCCACGATATGTTTTGTTAATAGTATCATACACAGTATTAATAAACGATGCGGTGGTTGAATTAATGAAAGGTTCCTCTAATGCTGCTAAAGTTGTTGGATGCATTACAATCACAAAGTCTTTTACCTTATCATCTCCGCCTTTATCTTGTATTTCTCTAACTAACGCATCGATGTCGCTTCAGCTAAATTTTCCGGTTGCTTTAGTGGTATATTTAGCCTCTTGGGTTACTCCACCACTGTATGTTCCATTAGTTGGAACGGTTGCTGTTGCATGTGTAAAGAGTGATTCATAGAATTTTTTACGTAATGCGCGAATAATTGAATTTTTAGCATTCTGCACTTGTGCGTTTCATAACTCCGCTCCGTGTGTTAGGGCGTTATTTTGTGTAATGTATGTTGAATATCTTACGGGACTGAATTTTACTTGAAAAGTTTTCCCACCTAATGCTGTTGAATCTGCTCCTTCATTTATTGCACTAATATCGCTGTTATCTGGGACATAGACGTTCTTTACTAACTGATCTAACCCGGTAAGGTTAAACTTTGATGCAAGTTCAGTATATTCTGGGAACAATGCGTTTCAATCGGTTAAAATTCCCGGCATACTTTGTGTTTCAATTACTGCGAGTCCTTTTTCGTTAGTGGTTCCATCTAGGGCTCTTTTTTGTAGTTTCGCATAGGTTGCTGGGTGCGCTACTCTTATTTCGTTTTTATCTGCTTCGGTTAATAAGTCCAGCATCTCGTTGTTCAATTGTGCTAATTCTTGCGCTGTTGCTGTTCCTGCTTTTGCTTTGTCTCTTAACTCTTTAAAAGATAGCTGGGGTGCTTTTGGTTGTTCGTTTTGTTCTTTAACTGCTTCAAATCTCTTTTGTAGTTTTTCGTACATTTCATCACGTTGTGCTTGTTGGTTTAGCACTTGTGCTTCTAATTCTGCTATCTTTTCATTTAATGCTTGAATTTCTGTATCGTTGTTTGGTGTTGGTTGTTTTTGTTCTTGGCTTGTTTCTTGTTTCATTTTTACTCCTTGTAAATATTCTAAAATATTAATATTTTCGTTGTTGCTTGCATCGTATACTCTGCATTTATCTTGTGGATAAAACCCTTCAAAAACCGGGTCGATGCTCATTAGTTTTGCCTTGGTATAAGTTAGCTCTAATTGCAGTTCCGGATTGTCTTTTATTTTATTAACTTCTACTTCTAAGGGTTGAAAAATAAACGAATTACTTTCAATAACTCCATCGGCTATTAAATCGGCGGCTTTCTTTAAAAGCGGGTTAGCTTCATCGACGGGGATGTTTGCTATTATTTTGTTATTTTCTTTTCTTACTTGCATCGACTTGTTCTTAGTGCTTGCTAATAAATGCTCGATACTTACTTTATGATCTAAATAACTGTTTATTTCTTGTTTGCTTATCTCGGTATCAAAATCAAAACAATTCGGAGCGATTTGTTCGCGGTACTTGGTTCCATAATTTTCATAAATTGGACTTCAACTATCTAATTCAATTGTCAGCTCGATGGTTCGCTTATTTTCATTATTTGCTGTTGTTGGTTTGTTTTTGGTTATTATAATTATCGGTTTCAATATTAGCCTCCTGCTGCGTTGTTTGCTCGTCTTTATCGTCG
Source organism: Mycoplasmopsis mustelae (assembly GCF_004365095.1). Lineage (NCBI taxonomy): Bacteria > Bacillati > Mycoplasmatota > Mycoplasmoidales > Metamycoplasmataceae > Mycoplasmopsis > Mycoplasmopsis mustelae. The sequence goes on along the minus strand of NZ_SOCN01000002.1, from coordinate 7,638 downwards.
CTTTGGTTTTCGTTATCGCTTGTTTTTGGTGGTGTTTGGTTGTTGTTGTTAATTAATGAATTTATCGGTGTCAATGCTCCGTTTGCTAATAAGTGGTCACCGTCAGGGTGTTTGTCTAGTCCGATAAGTGCGCGTATCTCGTTGGCCGTCGCGTAGCCGCTATTTATTGCACTCGTTGCAAATTCTTGGATTGCTTTTAAATCTATTGATAAAAGGTCTAAGGTACGAAACGTTATAAACTCGTCATCATTGCTTAATAATTTGTCGGTTAATTTCTCGCATATGTTAATCAGTAGCGGTTTAAGTGAATTATCTACATACGCCCGGTTTAATTCGGCGCTACTGTTATATTTGTTCGGATCATCAATTCCTAATTTAGCCGGCGGTATTCCCAAACTTGCAGCAAATTCTCGTCCGAGACTGTTTCTTGTTTGAAAGTCGATACGTGCATTTATAATTTCGGTCGCTTGACCGATGTCTCATTTCTCATCGATAACGATTCCAAAACTTCCCGACTTCTTTTGATTTTCTAACATTTCCTTTAGCGCTGTATTTGCTAATCGTCTTTGCTCAGGGTTGGTGCTTTCTTTTATTTTAATAAATAAAGATGTCGAAAGGTCGTTGGCTATCGCATTTAACATTGAAAGCTCGTTTTCGCGTATTTTGCTAATGGTGCTTTTGAATAAGGTACGAATGTTAGCAGTATCAAAACCAGGGATGATTTCATACTCGATAAATATAATCTCATCATCTAAGAAATTTATCGGGTCGTTATTATCTCGCTTGAATTGATAAAATGTCTCACCGTTGTCTTTTTGTTTTTTAGTTAGATAAGGTGGGTACACCGGTATTAATTCAATCAAGGCTCCGGTTTGGTCGCTTACTTTTAAAAGAGGTGCACTTCCATAAATTAATAAATTCCATATCAGTGACTTCTTAAATTCTCAGGGTGTTTGCTTGTCGTTTGGTTTTTTGTTTAAAATTTTCAAAAGTTGCGAATTGTTGATGTTTTCGCTGTCGTTGTCTTTGTTATATTTTGAATGTCTAAAATTTACTTTTGCTATATCATTAGCTATCATTTGCACTGCTCGCACGGCTAGTCCAAAGGTTAGAAACTCGGCCGGAGTTAATGTTTTGATAGTTTTAGCAACAATAGGGTCGCTCAAAGATATAGAAAAATTACGATACCCTATTTCCGGTATATCGTTGATGCGTTTTGGTGTAAATAAATTCTTTAAATTCTTAAAAATAGACGCCAAAGATAACTCCTTAGCTAACTATTTCATCCTTTTAAGATATTAAATCAAAAAATGCTTCCGTCGTTTTATCTGTTATATTATGTCTTCAACTTATGGTATTAAGCATCGCAATAAATGCATCGATGCGCGAATTGGTTGATAGTTTTTTAATTAAAAAAGTCTCGGTACTATTTTTAGAATGTTGCACCTCTACATTTAAAATATGTGAAAACACTAATTCGTTGTCATCTAATATATAAATTTTTTTATTTCTTAACTTAATCTCAAACTGTTGAAAGGCGGGATTTAAATATACTCCCTGCTTTACGTCCTGGACTTGTTCGTCACTAAAAACTTCATTTTTTAAGATGTTGTCTTTAACTGCAAAAAATCGTCATCGGTCGTATAATAATTTCTTAATATTGTATAAATTTTTTCATTCTCTTATTTTATCAACTACCAACGAATAATCAATCACTTTCCCTTGCGATGCTGTGAGTAGTCCCTGCTGCAATCATTGCCGGTATCGTGCTTTATCGCTTATTTCTTTCTTAGCGATTGAATCCGATGGTATAAAGGAGTGAATTTTAAAAAGGTAAATACTTTCACCATCTGCTTGCGGGATTTCTCAGTTCAAACATATAGCCGTTGTATCGCTCGTGCTTGATAAGTCGATTCCCATCAATGCATTTAATTCTTTCAGGTTGTGGTGTTGTAGATATTCCTCCACTTTGGCCTTGTTTGCTTTTTGACTCTCCATTATATCGGAGAATGAAAAGTAGGCCATTCCTGTATTAACTCAAATCCCAAGTCGCTTAATCTTAAACTCAGCCTCGGCGCTTATGTTGGTAATTTTTGATGCTTCTGCTTCTAAGTCTTGCAATGAAACGGTAACACCCAATCCCGGGTTACTCTTTTTCCATAATTTGCTATCTTTTCAATTTTCTCAATCTGCTTCATCTAATTCTGCACAAAACAAAAACACAGAAAAATTAGGATGAATGCTTTCAGGGTTTAAAATTTGCGAAATTAAAAAATTCTTATAATCTCGTTCGCGGTGAAAACACACCGACTCAATATTTGCTCCCTTAGTAGTATCATACACTATTAATTGGTTTTTCCTACTTAAATTTTTAGATGTCATCGCGCTTTCTTGCATCGTTTCGTCTTTATGTAAATGATACTCAGTTAAGATAACTAAGGATGGATTCTTCCCTTCCAATCCCGCTTTATCAAAAGGGAGCGCTTTAATTTCACCCATCTTTTTGCTAATAATTCTTACACTATTAGCTCGCTCAAAAAGTTTTTTAATTTTCTTGCTTGTCTTAATGTAACCGAGCGCAATTTTGTAAGGTATTTTCGAGCTTTCTTTATGCGGCCCACAAAAATATACTTCGGCCGCTCCGTCTTTTAAAAGTCCTAAAGATGTCGCTAATGCTATCATCGCTCAAAAACTGCTTTTCCATTGCTTACGCGCTTCGATGTCAAAGACTTCGGTCGTAATATTGCGACTCGGGTCGTTTCTATATCGTCATCCGAAAACAAATCCCGTGATAAATGCGCGAAAGTCGGTAAAGATAAACGGCTTTTTTGTTTCCGGTATGATAATATGCTTCGCAAAGTCTGCGACCTTTTGATATGCACTCGCATCATAGATAAAACCAAAGTCGGGGTCGGTTGATTGGTGATATAAAAACAAAAGATGCCTTGCGGCTTGTAATCGCACCATTTCAGAGGCGACTATCTTATTTTGATACACCTTTAACGCATACGATGTTGGCTCGTCTATTTGTTCGGTTGCTATGTTTTTAATAAACTCATTAACATTTTCTCAGAGAGAATGCTTAAAATAATTCATCGTCGTCTTCCCCTTGACTTTGACTTATAAGCTTTTTAAGTTTCTCGCGAGCGATACTTGTATAAAAATTGCCTTGCAAGTGGTTTTGTATATTTTCAAAAATTTTATTAGTTTCATTACTTTTATCAATTAAAGATCCATCACTTGCGATGCTGTAAAAGTTGGTTGAATGATTTAACTTTCAAAGTTCGTCCTGCAATTTGTCTAATCGCTTTTGCAAACTTAACAAAGTGCGAAAGCCGCTATCGGTTCATCGCTTGATATGCGAATAAAGTAATGCATCCTCAATGTTTGGTGAACTTTCTTTGAATTGTTTAAGTTTTTCGTTTTGTATTTTTTGCTCGATGCTTAGTTGTTTTTTTATTCGGTTGATACTTTCAGTTAGTGTTTGAATTTCGTGGTTGTATTTTGAAACTCGTTCGGGTTTAATTTTTTGTTCTCATTGCTGTTGTAATGAAAGTAATGAAGCTAATTTATCAAACAAACTCTCAATGGCTGATAATGTTAGTTCAGCAATTACACCATTGAAATCAATGTCGGGATTGATCGTTTTAAGTTCGTGTTTTAATGCTTCAATAAATTTTATTTTTTGGTGTTTATTTGTTTTGTTTGTCATCAGTTCCTTTTTACAGGATGAGACCTTTTACGCAGATACGCTCTAATTCTAACTCGCAACCAAAAATAAACCAAATAAAAAGTTTAAAATCTTGATGGTCCAGATTTTTCAATGATGCAAACTCATTCTTTTTCATTTTTTACTATTATCCCCCTAAAATCCCTTATTTTTCTATATTTTTATATATAAGAATATATTTAATATTAATAAATATAAAAAGTATATAAATATATATAAAAAAATAGTAAAAATTAACTTTTTGAAAAAATGATAAAAAATGAAGTCAATTATAAGTGAAAAAAACGGGGGGTCAAGTGAAAAAACGGGGGTTTTTTTGGAATCGACTCGAGTTATTTTTGAGTTCCTAATGTCTTAAATTTTTCACCTGTACCCCCCTATTTTTTCACTTAAATTAGGGGTTTGAAATGTGGAAACATACCACATTTTGTTATAAAACACAAAAAATGGAGTTTCAAAAGACCTTAAAAAAGGAGAAAGTTGAACCCCTTAAAAGTCTAATTTTCAAAATTTGAAAAAATTGCACAAATGGGGGCGCGTTGGGGTGAAAAGGAAAAATCCTATTTTTTTATCATCCCCCCTATACTTACCTAACACGAAAATTTCACAACTTTTTAAAGCTTTTTTTATTTTATTACATCTACACTCACATCTACCAACCAACTCCCCCCTATATTATATACACCAACTACCACCCCCTATTTCACAGCCAACACTACACCCACCCCCCTTTTACTTTCTTTTAATATATTCACATCATTTAAACACCTACGATAGCCCACCTAATTTATGGTATAATAATATTGTAGTAGATCTAAGTATTTACTCTAAATCACTGGTGCGAACTCATCTTTACTTGATTAAGCGATTTTGTAAATTCGCGAGGCACTGTGGATGCTTTCTTTTATAGAGAGCATTTTTTATATATCTAAACACCTAAACACCCCCTAACAGTCTTTAAATAACTTTTTTATTTTCTACTTCTTTTATTTTGCTGCGGAGTTATTAATATATAGAAAGGGGTGCAACTATGTTTAGACCTGTAACCTTTCAAAAAGTTATAGTGGCCGCTGCTTATTTATGTATGTATCACTCATTACGAGGTTGTGTGTATTTATAGGCGGCTTTTTATTGCTATTAAATAAAGAAAAACCCACATAACTTAATATGCGGGTGTAATTTTGCTACTTAGATTTAATCAATGGAAAGAAATTATGAATTGTAAAACCTTTAAGTACGAATCACTTACTTACTAAAATAAAAATAATAAAACGATTGGAGTTTTTAAAAATTTGTAATATTCGGATGAATTTTCAAAGTTAGCGCTACCATCCAATGATAAATGATAGCAAGATAATTATAACAACCCATAATTACGAGTCTACTTTTATTTTTTTATTCTTTTTTTATTTTTAAATTCTTAAAGTTATTTTTTTAACTTTTTAAAAACTTTTTTAAATTTTTTTATTTTTTTATTTGGAGTTATTTTTTTATGGAGTTAAAATTAGATTGACGAGTTAAATAAAAGGACTCATTGTTTAATGTTCAAATGTGGAAAATATACATATATATATAAGATCCTAACATAATGTTAATCAAATAAATTCAGTTATCAAGCAATTGAATATTAATCTAATAAACTCAAAATTTATAAATCTATTTTAACACTTTTAAAGATTTAGAAAAATTATCTTTAAGTTAATTCAAATTTGTATTTAATTGTGAAAAAAAGTATGTGTTTATGTTTTATAAAACATAAAACATAAAAATTTTGTATAATAAATCAATGCAAAAACCAAAAATAATTTTTATTGACTTAGATGGCACCACGATTGATGGTCCAGGCGAAAAATTTTGACAAAAAGAAATAACTGAATACACTAAAGATATAGTTCAAAAGGTTCAAAAAACAATTCCTGTAGTTGTTTCTACCGGTCGTGGTGTAAATCCTAAAACCTTAAAAATAGTTCAATCTTTAGGGTCTAATACATATATTGCTTGAAATGGTGCACAAACTGTTATAAACGGCGAAGTAGCACATTCTGCTAAAATACCTGCAGAAATTGCAAATGAATTATTTACTGAAATTAAGCGTAATAAATGTTTTGTGGTTTATAATTCAAATCCAAGAGATTATGCATATACTAAAAATCGTTTTTATCGTTTAATTATGGGTTTTGGTAAGAAAACTGCTAAAAAGTTTTCACAGTATGATCCAAATTTTGAACCTTTAAAAGCTTTAATTTGAAGTTTATCAAAAAAGAAAATTTTAAAATTAGCTAATGAATGATCTGAAAAATTTGATGGAAAATTAAATGTCTCATTAAGTGGAAGCAATAACATCATTGAGATAACTAATATCGGTATTTCTAAAGGTGATGAAGAAGTTAGACTATGCCAACTTTGAGGTATTAATCCTACTGACGCAATGCATATTGGTGATTCGATGAATGACGCGTCAGCAAAAGGTAAAGTTGGTAAATTAGTTGCAATGGCTAATTCAGTTTCAGAATTAAAAGAAATAGCCGATGAAATAACTGAATATCCATGTAATGAATCTGGACTGGCACGATATTTACATAAATTTATCGAGAAATAAATATACACCTTTAATTAAATAATTAAATAAAAAGACATAGCATCTACTATGTCTTTTTATTTGGTAACTTATTTATTAGCTTTCTTCTTTTTGATTGAACGAGCAGCAAATCAAGCACCAATTAATCCACCAATTACCGCAAGAGCAATTAATACTGAGATAACAATAATTGCAGTATTTTTTGATTTTGAAGGTTGTTGGTTTGTAGGATTTGTAGGTTTTGATTCTGGATTTTCAGGTTTATCTTTAGTAGCATCAGCATTATTTGTTGATTGTTGTGATTTAAATATTGATTTAAGTGATTCTGCTAATGTTTGAGATCTGAATTCTGAGAATTTATCATTGGTTGCATTTGATGTTTTTAGCGTATCAAATTCTTTTTGTAATTCTGCTTTTTTCTCGGGATCTTTAATCGAATCAATATCTCTTTGAACTTGATCTTTTAAAGTTTCTTTCTCAACTTTTTGATCCTTAATAGCGGTATTAATATCATTAATTGCTTTAGCTAATTTTTCGGGAGTTGTAGCTGCTTTTAATAATTCTTGGTATTGTTTTTGTATTTCTGGTGATTCTAACTGTGTTACTAATGGTTCAACATTGCTTTTAGCAGCTTCTACTTTATCGCTTGCGATAGTTAATTGATTTTGTGCAAGTTGAATTTGATTTTGTAAGTCTAAAATCTCTTCATTAGTTAAAGTATCAGATGCATTTAATTTAACCTTTGCTTTATTTATCGCATCTGAGTATGCTTGATAACTTTCGGGTGTATAAATATCATTTTTATTTGCGATTTGATTTTGAATTAATTGTTTAAAGTTATTTAATGCTTGTTGTTTTTGAGATACTGCATTGTCGGTTGATGTTTTAATTTGTTTAGTTGCGTTTTGAAGTTGTTGTATGTCTGCGTCTTTATTATTTAAAACATCTTGAAGTTGTGCTATTTGTTGTTGAACTTGTTTGACTTGATCCGGGAATTTATCACCGTTATCAAAGACAAATTGTTGTGCTGCTTTTAATTGCTCTTGAAGTGCGTCATAAGCAATTCCGGTCTCTGATTTTTGAAGTTGTTGATAATTTGCAGTAAATTGAGTATTTATTCCCACAAAATCAGCCGGTGTAGCTTGTCCTTGTTTAATTTTTTCTTTAAGTTTAGCCACTTCTTCAGTTAATTTAGCATAAGTTTCAGGTGTGTAATGTTTTGGATTTAAGTCAGTTACTTTAGCTAAATTATTTTCAGCCACTTGTTCATCGTAAGTAGAAAATGCTACATTTTGTTGTTGTGCTTTGATTTGATTTTCTAAATTAGTAA